>JAQBVH010000615.1 GCA_027623615.1 Planctomycetota bacterium
CGGCGCAGTAGCCGACACGACGGTCAGCGGAAGAGCACTTCCACTCCTTGCGTCGTTCCCACCATGTCGATCTCCGCCGCCATCCTCACCAAACCCACCGTCTTGCCCGGCAAGAGCCGCGTTCTGAGCTGGTCCTGCCAGCTCGTCGCTGCTGGCATTCTCGCCCAGACCCTGTTCTTCAAGCTCTCCGGAGCGCCCGAGGCGAAGGCGATCTTCGAGCCCCTCGGGGTCGAACCCTGGGGGCGCATCGGCACCGCTGTGGTCGAGTTGATCGCTGCCGTGCTGTTGCTCATTCCGCGAACGGCCGCGCTCGGTGGAGTTGTGACGGTGGGGATCATGTTGGGGGCAATTGGTGCTCATCTGACCGTCCTCGGCATCGAGCACGAGGGCGACGGCGGCCTGCTCTTCGCCATGGCCTGGACCACTTTGGTCGCTGGGGCCGGTGTGACCTGGCTCCGGCGACAGGACCTTTCCCGGTTTTGCCGGTGAGACCTCTCCCGTTCCTGGCACTCCAGGGGCCCGTTCTGTCAGCGAATCGTTTGTGTGCGATCTTTTTGGGAGAAAAACGCGCGCTGGACTCACTCTCGCCGTTTCTGAAGGTGGCGACCCGGCTGGGAAGCGAGAGAGAGAACCGGTGAGCGCCCCTTCGGGGGCGGGAGGAACCAGCACGACGGTCGGGAGAGCCTCGTGCTCTGCCTACCGGCCGACGCCACAAGGGTGCGGACCCTCGGGAGGGGTCCGCACCGCCCTTTTTGCCAGTGCTTGCGCTTGGCGAGGGGCGCGGCGACCGCACCGAGAAGGCCCCCGTTCCGCGGATCGGTTCAAATCACCCGCCCGAGTCGGCTTTCGGGGCCGAACCCCGGAGGAGCCCGGCCCGGGGCGCGCAGTATCCTGCGCCGCTCGCACCGGCCCTCTGCGCTTCTCCACCCATGCAGTCTCCCGACACCCAAGTCGCCCCGACCCCCGTTCTCCGCAGTGACTACGCCCCGCCTGCTTGGCAGGTGAAGACGATCGACCTGCGCTTCGAGCTCGACCCCGAGGCGACCCTCGTCACGGCCGAGATGGCGATCGAGCGGGTGGAGGACGCGGACGCGCCCCTCGAACTCGACGGCGAGGCGCTCGAGCTGATCACGATCGAGGTCGACGGCGCGCCGCTCGACCCCGCGTCGTACACCCTCGCGGACGAGAAGCTGACGATCACGGGCCTGCCCTCCAGGTGCCGGCTGCGCACCCAGGTGCGCGTGGCGCCCGAGCGCAACACGGCCCTCTCGGGCCTGTACCGCTCGAGCGGGAACTACTGCACCCAGTGCGAGGCCCAGGGCTTCCGGCGCATCACCTTCTTCCCCGATCGTCCGGACGTGATGGCGCGCTACACGACCGAGATCATCGCCTCGAAGGACGACTGCCCGGTGATGCTGTCGAACGGCAACCGCATCGAGCAGGAGGACCTCGGCGACGGTCGCCACCGCGTGCGCTGGGAGGACCCGCACGTCAAGCCGAGCTACCTGTTCGCCCTCGTGGCCGGCAACCTCGTCTGCGAGCGCGGGAGCTTCACCACGATGTCGGGGCGCGAGGTCGCGCTCGAGATCTGGGTCGAGAGCCAGGACGCGAACAAGTGCGAGCACGCCCTGCGCTCCCTGCAGCGCTCGATGAAGTGGGACGAGGAGGTGTTCGGCCTCGAGTACGACCTCGACCTCTACATGATCGTGGCCGTGGGCGACTTCAACATGGGCGCGATGGAGAACAAGGGCCTGAACATCTTCAACTCCAAGTTCGTCCTCGCCCGCCCCGACACCGCGACCGACGCCGACTACGAGCACATCGAGGGCGTGATCGGCCACGAGTACTTCCACAACTGGACCGGCAACCGCGTCACCTGCCGCGACTGGTTCCAGCTGACGTTGAAGGAGGGCCTGACCGTCTACCGCGACCAGCGCTTCACGGCCGACATGACCTCGGCGCCGGTCAAGCGCATCGACGACGTCATGGGCCTGCGCCGCGCGCAATTGCCCGAGGACGCCGGGCCGATGGCGCACCCGATCCGCCCGGAGTCGTACGTGGCCATGGACAACTTCTACACGGCCACCGTGTACGAGAAGGGCGCCCAGGTCATCCGCATGTACGAGACCCTGCTCGGCCGGGAAGGCTTCCGGAAAGGCATGGACCTGTACTTCGAGCGTCACGACGGCGCCGCGGTCACCTGCGACGACTTCCGCGCGGCGATGGCCGACGCAAACGGCGCGGACCTCGAGCAGTTCGAGCGTTGGTACCGCCAGGCGGGGACGCCCAAGGTCACGGTCGCGACGGCTTGGGACGCGGGGACGTTCACGCTGACCCTGACCCAGTCGTGCCCGAGCGGACAGGACGCGGACGCCTATCAACCGCTGCAGATCCCGGTGCGCACGGGGCTGGTCGGCGCCGATGGCAGTGACCAGCCGCTGCGGATCGCAGGCGAGCGTGACGCGCCGACCGAGCGCGTGCTCCTACTCACGGCGATGCAGCAGACGTGGGCCTTCGAGGGCCTGGACGCGGAGCCCGTGCCCTCGCTGCTGCGCGACTACTCCGCGCCGGTGATCGTCGAAAACCCGCGCAGCCTCGAGACACTTGCGTTCCTGCTCGCCAGCGACAGCGATGCGTTCCAGCGCTGGGACGCGGGTCAGGAGATGTTCGCCAAGGTCATCTTCGATGGCTGCGCGGCCCTCGCGGGCGGCGGCGAACCAGAGCTGCCCCAGGTCGTGGTCGATGCGTTCCGCTCGGTCCTCCTCGATCCGGACATCGACGGCTCGATTCGCGCCCTGACCCTGAGCCTCCCGGACGAGAACGAACTCGCGAACCGGATGGAGGTCGTCCAGCCGGAGGCCCTGCACGACTCGCGCGAGGCCCTGGCCCGCGGCCTGGCCCTCGCGCTGCACAAGGAGCTGGGCGAGGTCTATCGCGCGTGCGAACCGGGGGGGCCCTACCAGGCTGCGAAGGCCGACATCGACCGCCGCAGGACGCGCGCGATGACCCTCGGCTACCTGTCGCGCCTCGGTAGTCCGGAGGTGATCGCCAGGGCTTCCCGTCAGTTCGCGGACGCGGACAACATGACCGACGCCGAGGCGGCCCTCGCCTGCCTGTGCCACATCGACGACGAGGCCAGGGACGAGGCCCTGGCGCGCTTCTACGACCAGTGGAAGGGGGAACCCCTCGTGCTCGACAAGTGGTTCACGATCCAGGCGGCGTCGACCCTGCACGGGGCAGCGCAGCGGGTGCGCAAGCTCATGCAGCACCCCGACTTCACCCTCGAGAACCCCAACCGCGCCCGCAGCCTGGTGGGCATCTTCGCGATGCGCAACCACTCGGGCTTCCACGCCACCGGCGGTGAGGGCTACCGCATCCTTGCGG
>JAQBVH010000616.1 GCA_027623615.1 Planctomycetota bacterium
TCCGAAGGAGGCGTAGGCGGCCCCAACGGGGTCGCCTAGTCAGGCGTCCTCGAGCGGGTCCACGGGCAGACTCTGCGCCTTCTTCTTCGCCTTCTCGAAGAGGTCGTCCAGGTCCTGCTCTCGGCTGCGCTCCTTGCCGAGCGCCGCATCGAACTTGTCCTTGGCCTCCTGCTTGCGCCCGGCGACCTTCTCGTTGGCGCTGACCCAGCGGTTCTCGTCCAGGACGGGTTTGCCTGTCGCGTCCAACTGCTCGGGGGGGGCGTGACGTAGCACCGTACGCGTGAGCACGTCGACTGTAAGCCGAGTGTTGCAGCAAGGGCACGAGACGTCGATCTGCTTCGTTTCCATTGAAGTGTTTCCGGGATTCGGCCGATCAGGTGGAAAAGAGTTCCCGCTAGTCCACGGGTAAGCATCCCCCGGACTGGCCTGCGTTACCACCCAACCCCACCGGGATAGTCCCTCCTGAACCGTGAAGACGCACACCGAAAGAGCCCCCCTCGCTGCCCGCGCCGCCCACGCCGCCCGCGATCCCTACCAGCTCGAGAGAGTCCTCGGGATCGTGCTCTGGCTGGCCTTCTTCGCGGTCCTGTTCAGCTTGGGTGAGTAGCGCGCACGACCGCACACCCGCCTGGTCGAAGAAGCTCGCCAGCCCCCCACCGACCATGACCACCTGACGCGGCACAGCGCGTCGGCGGACAGAACGAAGCAAGACCAAGAGCGCCGCCCCTGACCGAGTCAGGGGCGGCGCTCTTGCGTGGCTCGCCGTGTCGCTGGGCGCCGCTACTTCTTGCCCTGCAGCCGCTCGAGGCGGGCGAGGTACTTGAGGTAGAGCTGCGAGTGCTTGTCATCCATGAGGTCGACGGGCTCGCCGTCGATCCACAGGTGGGTGACCGGCGCGTCGATCTCGAGCAGGTGACCGTCGGTCACGACCACGTCGGCGAGCATGCCCGACGCCAGGCCGCCGAGCTCGTGCTCGAGGCCGAGGATCTTGGCCGGGTAGTGGGTCACCGCGCGGACGGCCTCTTCGACCGGCAGGCCGAAGGCCGCCGCCTTGGCCGCGTGGAAGGCCAGGTTGCGCTCGTTCTCGGCGTCGGCGGACATGATCGCGAACGGCACGCCCGCACGGGCGAGCACGGCCGCGTTCGCGAAGGGCGAGTCGTAGGGGTCGTAGGTCGAGTAGGGCAGTGCGTGGACCGGACCGATCACGATCGGGATGTCGAACCCGGCCAGGGTGTCGGCCACCTTCCAGGCCTCGCGACCACCGTAGATCACCGCGTCGAGGTGCTCCTCACTGGCGAACTTCACGGCGAAGAGGATCGACTGCGCGTTCTGTGCGTGCAGGCCGACCTTCTTCTCACCGCGGGCGAACGGCACCAGGGCCTCGAGTCGCGGGTCGTAGGTCGGCCCGGCTCCCATTCCCGCCGCATCGACCAGGCGCCCATACTCACGGGCCTCGGCCAGGCGCTCGCGCAGCGCGAGGGTCTCGTCGTGCTCCTTGCGGCCCTTGGTGGCCTTGGGGAACGCCGGCGGAACGGCGCCCGAGGTCAGGTAGTCGTCGATCCCGTGGTCGTGGCCGCAGATGTCGTCGTGGATGTGCACGTGGTCGTCGTGCGACTCCGGCGGGTCGTTCGACGTGACCGGGAAGGAGATGTGGAGCATGTCGCGGTCGACGGTCAGCATCTCCTCCCAGGTCATTCCCGACAGCTTGAGCACGGCCGACTGGCCGCGGATCGGGCCGCCGCCCTGGGGCGCTGTCTGGGTACGGGTGATCCCGTTGTGACGGGTGACTCCGATGTAGGCCGACTCGGCGTGCACCGAGGCCGTGACCCGCAGGTCAGGCTGGTTGCCGCCGATCTCGCGGCTGTCGTTGGTCGCATCGACGGCGCTGATCTCCTGGATCCCGACGACGCTGGCGAGGGAGATCATCCCGGGCCAGACGTGCTTGCCGCTGACGTCTACCACGGTCGCGCCCTCGGGGCGCGCGGCCTGGCCGCCGACGGAGATCACGCGGTTGCCCTGGAGCACCAGGTCTCCCTGGACCGTCTCGCCGATCACGGTGTGGATCGTGCCACCGGTGAGGATCGTCACGGGGCCTTCCCCGAGCGCGACCGCCTCGATCGCCGGCGCCTCGAGCGCGGAGGCCTCGAGCGGCGTGGCGTCGAACCCGAAGGTGTCGCGGCGCTGAAACTCGATCTCACCGTCGACCATGGTCCACTCGACCCGCGAGAGGGTCGAGAGGGGGTCGCCGTTGAGCAGCACCAGGTCCGCGTCCTTGCCGACCTCGATCGAGCCGATCCGGTCACCGATGCCGAGCTGCTGGGCACCCGCGAGGGTGACCATCTGCAGGGCGACGACCCGGTCCATACCGGCATAGCGCACGGACTTGGCGGCCTCCTCGTACAGGCGCCGCATCATCTCGCCCGAGTCCGAGTTGATGGTGGTCAGGACGCCCGCCATGTGCATCAACGTCGGAGCGTGCGGGATCGCGTCGTAGGCCTCGACCTTGTAGGACCACCAGTCCGCGAAGGCGGAGCCGGGGACGCCGGCCTCGGCCATCTCGTGGGCGACCTTGTAGCCCTCGAGCACGTGCTGGAGCGTCCCGATCCGGAAGCCGAAGTGCTGGGAGGCACGGATCAGCATCAGGATCTCGTCCGCCCGGTAGCAATGGGAGTGCACCATCACGTCCTGCTCGAGGATGTCGACGAGGACGTCGAGGCGCACGTCACGCCGCGGGGGCGCAGGATCCTTTCCGGCGACGATCGCGTCGGCGTAGGCCCGCCACTCGGCCTGGTACTCCCGGGCGCGCTCGAAGGCGCGGTAGTAGATCGCCTCGACCCCCATGCGGGTCGCCGGGAAGCGGCCGGTGTTGCCGCGGGAGCGCTTGGGGTTCTCGCCGAGGGCGAACTTGATGCCCTTCTCGGCGCCTTTGAAGCGCAGGGCGTCCGCGTCCGCGTGCCAACGCAGCTTGATCACGGAGTCGCGGCCACCGATGGCGTTCGCGGAGCCGTGCAGCTGACGGATCGTGGTCACCCCACCCGCGAGGGCGCGGTAGATGTTCACGTCGTCGGGGTTGATCGAGTCCTCGATCGTCACCTCGGCCGTGATCGACACGCTGCCCTCGTTCACGCCGCGCTCGATCGCGATGTGCGAGTGGGTGTCGACGACGCCGGGCGCCAGGTGCATGCCGGTCCCGTCGACCACCGTCACGCCCGCGGGCGCGTCGAGGTTGCCATGGGAGACCTTGGCGATCTTGCCGTCCAGGACGAGCACCGATCCGGTGAAGGCCGGCTCCGTCGCGGTGTGGATCGTGGCGCCCTGGATCAGGGCGCCAGCGCCGGTCTCGAGTGCCGGGATTCGCTCGACGTCGGTCTCGTAGGGGTGCT
>JAQBVH010000617.1 GCA_027623615.1 Planctomycetota bacterium
GTGGAGCATGATCAGTTCCCGGTTCTGTGGTCACGGACGACGAGCTCGCCCTGGCTGCTGCGGAGGTAGATGCGACCGTCGACGAGGATGGGCATCGTCCAGCAGACGCCGCCGGAGGTCACCTTGTCGCGGGCGAGCTCCTCGTACTCCTCCGGGTTGGCGCGCACGACCGCCAGCTCACCCTTGCCGGTGTGCACGAGCAGTCGATCACCGGCGGCGCTGAGCGCGCCCTTGCCGATGCCGCGCTGGCTCCACTTCTCGTTGCCGTCGAGGTCGAAGCACTTCAGCACGGCCTCGTCGATGCCGTAGAGGTGCTCGCCGATCAGGATCGAGGTGGCCATGTGGTTCTTCATCTCCTTGGTCGACCACAGCTCCTCGCACTTCTTGCCGTCGAAGCGCACCATCGCGCCGCCGTGGCCGTAGCCCGACGAGATCCAGACCCGCTCGTCGTCGACCTTCACGGGCGAAGCCGCGTTGACGTCGTACTTGGTCTCCCACTTGCTCTGGGCCAGCTCGCGGCCGCTACGCGCGTCGAGGAGGATCAGGGCCTTGCCGCCCATGACCGCCAGCACGTTCTTGCCGCCCAGCTTGCAGGCGGTCGGCGTCGAGTAGGCGTGGCCGTAGTCCTCGCTCTTCCAGAGCAGCTTGGTCGAGTCCTTCTTGAAGGCGAGCACCTTGCCCACGTGCACGACGATCATGTTGTCGAGGATGAGCGGTGAGGCGGAGAAGCCCCAGGTGGGCAGCTCGAGCTCGTACTCCGCCTTGAGGTCGACCTGCCAGTTGACCTCGCCCGACTTGGCGTCGAACTGCGTGTAGCGTCCCTCGCGGTTGAGGACGTACACGTGGTCGCCGTCCACCGAGGGCGTGCAGTTCGTCCCGCCGTCGTGGAACTTGGCCCACTTCTCGGCCGCGTACTTGTGCTGCCAGACCTCCTTCCCAGTCTTGGCGTCGAGGCAGTAAACGATGTCGCCGCCGCTCTCCTCGTCCCAGCCGGCGGTGTAGAGCCGCCCGTCGGCGATCGAGAAGGTCGAGTAGCCCAGCCCGACGTCCGCGGTCCAGAGGGGTTCGGACTTGCCCTTGGTCTCCCACGCGGTCTCGGTCGAGATGCCGTCGCGGTTGGGCCCGCGCCACTGGGGCCAGTCCTCGACCACGGGGGCGGAGGGGAGGAACATGGGGGTGAGGAGGATCGTCGTGAGCATGACCTGAGTGTGAGGGTTCGGGCGCCGAGCGAGCACCATGAGTCTAGCAGTCAGATGCAGCTAGACTGCGGCCATGTCCCTGCCCTCGTTCGCCGATCGCGCCGCCCTCCAGGCCTTCCAGCTCGAGCGCCTGAACATGCTCTTGACGGAGCTGCGCTCGAACCCCTTCTGGGCGCCCCGGATCGAGGCGGCAGGGCTAACCGGGGGCGCCCGCGACCTCGAGGAGTTTCGCGCGCGTATGCCTCTGCTCGACAAGAGCGAGCTCGCGGCCGACCAGGACAGCGCCCCGCCCTACGGCACGAACCTGACCTACCCGGTGGCCGACTACGTGCGCTGCCACCAGACGAGCTCGACCACCGGGGCGCCCCTGCGCTGGCTCGACACCGCGCGCGACTGGGACTTCATGGTCGAGCGCTGGGTCGAGGTCTTCGAGGCCGCGCACCTGAGCCCGGACGACCGCTTCTTCTTCGCCTTCTCGTTCGGCCCGTTCATCGGGTTCTGGCTCGGCTTCGAGGCGGCGCAACGCCTCGGCTGCCTCGCGATCCCCGGCGGCGCGATGGACAGCCGCCAGCGCCTGATCGTCATGGCGGCCAACGAGGTCACGGCGCTCGGCTGCACGCCGACCTACGCCCTGCGCCTCGGTGAGGTCGCACGCGACGAGGGCCTCGCGGTCCCCTCCCTGCGCACCATCGTCGTCGGCGGCGAGCCCGGCGCGAGCCTGCCCGCCGTGCGCGCGCGCCTGGCCGACCTCTGGCCCGGCGTGACCCTGCACGACCACCATGGCATGACCGAGGTCGGCGCGTGCACGTTCCAGACCGCCGACGAGCCGGACGTCCTGCACGTGATGGAGACCGGCTTTCTCGCCGAGGTGATCGACCCGGACGAGGACGGCATCGGCGAGCTCGTGCTGACCACCCTGCAGCGCACAGGCCGACCGGTGCTGCGCTACCGCACGCGCGACCTCGTGCGCGCTGGCGGCTTCGATCCGGCCCCGCGGCCGTACCTGCGCCTCGAAGGCGGCATTCGTGCCCGGGCCGACCAGATGGTCGTGGTGCGCGGCGTGAACATCTATCCGACCGCGATCGATGAGCTGGTGCGGCGCGTCGAGGGGGTCGCGGAGTACCGGGTCGAGGTCGATCGCAGCGCCGCGCTGACGGAGCTACGGCTCGTGATCGAGCCCGAGCCGGAGGTCGCGACGTCCGGCATTGAGGAGGCGCTCGAGCGCACCTTCCGCGAGGCGATCAGCCTGCGGGTCCCGATCGCCTTCGCCGCGCCGGGTGAGCTGCCGCGCTTCGAGCTGAAGGCGCAGCGCTGGGTCGAGGTGCAAGCATGAGGCTGCTCCTCGCGCTCGTCCTCGTCTCCTTCGGCTTCGCCCAGGAAGCGGACCTCTGGATCGTCGGCGGCCGGGTCTTCGACGCCGTGTCCGACGAGGCGCGCCCGAACACGGGTTTGCGCCTGCGCGCCGGGCGCATCCTCGAGGTCGACGGCACGCCGCCCGAGGACGCCGAGGTCCATCGCCTGGACCCGGCCGACACGGTCCTGCCCGGGCTCTTCGACCTGCACGCCCACTACGCGATCGACCTGTTCGACAAGGGGCGCATCGACGAGACGGCGAGCTACCCGGCCATCTTCCTCGCGAACGGGGTGACGAGCACCTTCCCCGCCGGCGAGGTCAGCCCCGACGAGATGCGCGCGTTGAAGCTGCGCCTCGATCGGGGCGAGCAGGTCGGTCCGCGGCTCTGGCGCTCGGGCCCCTACTTCGGCCGCTGGCGCAAGGGCTGGAAGCGCGACATGAGCGCCGAGGAGCTGCGCGCAGAGGTCGACGCCCTCGCCGCTGAGGGGGTCACCGGGCTCAAGGCCAAGAGCATCTCGCCCGAGCACCTGAAGGTGCTCGTCGAGCGCGCGCACCAGCATGGGCTGCGCGTCTCAGGCCATGTGGACTCGGGGTTCCGCGGCTCGGTGAACCCCAAGGACGCGATCGGTCTGGGCATCGACCGGATCGAGCACTTCCTCGGCGGCGATCAGCTCCCGCCCACGCGCAGCGCGTACTCCTCGCTGCTCTCGGTCGACGTGACGGCGCCGGCCTTCGCGGAGATCTGCGACCTCTACATCGAGCGCGACATGGTATGCTGCTCCTACAACCAGTGGAAGGGCTTGCAGATGAAACTCTTTGTCATGAACT
>JAQBVH010000618.1 GCA_027623615.1 Planctomycetota bacterium
CGCCAGCACTCGGCGCCCGACGGGAGCGCAGCCCGGGCATCCTCGAGGACTGCCAGGCAGCGCGGATCGCCCAACAACCAATGCGCCCAGGCGAGGGCGAGTCCGGCCAGGGCCCGGCCGGTGCCAGGCTCCCGGTAAGCGTGCTGGGCGGCCGTGGCGAAGATCGCGGCACACTCGGGGTGCAGGAGTTCGGGGGACCAGAGCGTCGGGATCAGGAGGGCGGGCGGCAGGCCACGACCCACCGCTCGCCGCAGGGCGAGCTCGCGACGACCACGGGCCCGCCAGGCGACCCAGGCCGTCGGCGCCTCGCCGGTCAAGGCGTGGGCCCACGTCGAGGACCCCAGCGCTCCGGCGAGGACGTGCAGACAGGACTCGCGCAGGAGCGCCGACTGCTCGTGGCAGTGGACCACAACGAGGGCCTGCCCGTCCCTCGACGTCGTCTCCGTGCACGCGTCCTCGCCGACCCACCCGCGCTCCGCCATCCAGAGCGCAGCGGCGGCGCGCAGCTCCGCCCAACGGAAGCGGTCCTGCATCGCGAGCGTCGCGCCGGAGAGGGCGAGCCATTCCTCCGGCTCTCCACCCCGTCGCGCCCACTCGAGCAGTAGCTGGATCCGCTGGCCGGTCATGCCTCCCCCTCGACAACCTGCAACGCGTCGAGCGCGGAGCGCGCGCGACGTCCGACCTCGCTGGCGGAGACCTCCTCGTCGCGGGCGATCGTGTCCAGGTCGTCCCCATCCAGCACGAGGCGAACGAAGGCGCGGCGCACGGAATCCGGCCGCGCGGCGAGGATCCAGGGGAGCTTCACGGCGACCTCAGGGTCGAGCCCGAGGGGACGCGCGAACTCGGCTTCGATCGGGGCCGCCTTGACCCCCGAGAGGGCGGGCGGGCCCTCCGCGAGCACCTCGTCGATCGCGCGGTCGATCAGCCCCTCGAGCCAGCGCACCAGCCGCGGTCGACCCGACCAGGTGCCGCCCTCGTGGGCGAGGAGGGCGAGGCTGCGCAGGTGGACCCGGTCCGCGTCGAGCACCAGCCAGCGCGCGCGCAGCCGTCCCCCCACGACCGGCCTGACCCCGAGCGGGTCCCCATCCACGAGCCGCGCCAGGACAGCCTCGGGGTGGCCCTGCAGCAAGAGGCGCACCTCCTGGCCGGAGGGGCGGGGTCGGGCGGAGGCTCGGGTGCGAGAGGGGTCGGGCATGTCGAGGCGGGCTCGGGCTGGCAGGAGGACCAGTCTAGGCGGAGTCCGGTGGCAGCCCGGGACGCATCCTTTTCACGACCCCGGGGGTGCGCAGCTGTGACTCCTTGCCCAGGAAGAGGTTGCGTCGATCCACGCACGTGGCCTCCCAAGAGCCACTCCAGCGCGTTGCAGGTGGATTTCCCCAATTCCTGGGACGGCGATCTCGGGCTCGCGTCCGTGGAAAACCCCACCCCCTCCCGTGCGCTCGATCCGTGCGGATAGCATGTTCCGCTCGAAAATCGCCGTCACTGAGGAGACGAACACTTGGAGAAACAGCTCGAGGGCAAGACCGGGGTCGTACTCGGCGTCGCCAACAAACGCTCGATCGCATGGGCCTGCGCCAAGGCCTTGGCGGATCAGGGCATGCGCCTCGCGTTCACCTACGCCGGGGAACGCCTGGAAGGCGCAGTCAAGAAGCTCGCCAGTGAGGTCGAGGGCTCCATCGTGCTGCCCTGCGACGTCACGATCCCGGAGCAGATCGACGCGCTGTTCGAGCGCGTCGGCGAGGAGTTCGGCGGACTCGACACGCTGGTTCACGCGATCGCGTTCGCCAAGCGCGAGGAGCTGCAAGGCGACTTCTTCGACACTTCGAAGGAGGGCTACATGCTCGCGCACGAGGTGTCCGCCTACTCGCTCACCGCCTGCGCCCGTCGCGCGCTGCCCCTGATGGAGGGGCGCGAGGGCTCGATCATCACCCTGACCTACATCGGGTCCGAACGGGTCGTCCCCAACTACAACGTGATGGGCATCGCCAAGGCCGCGCTCGAGGCCTCCGTGCGTTACCTCGCCGCCGATCTCGGACCGCGCGGGATCCGCGTCAACGCGATCAGCGCGGGTCCCATTCGGACCTTGAGCGCGTCGGGGGTCAAGGACTTCAACGAGATGCTCGACACGATCGCCGCGCACGCGCCCCTGCGTCGCAACGTGACCGCTGAAGAGGTCGGCGATACCTGCTTGTTCCTGGCCAGCTCCCGCTCGCGCGGGATCACGGGGTCGACGCTGTTCGTCGACGCCGGCTTCCACATCATGGGGATCTGAACGCCCCTCCTGACCGAAAGATCTCCATGCTCCCCCTCCTCCTCTGCACGGCCCTGGCTCTCCCCACGACTCTGGACGATCCGCCGATCCCGGCCGACACCGAGATCACGACCACCGAGTCGGGCCTCAAGTACTCCGTCCTGAAAAAGGGCGAGGGCGGCGCGTCGCCCGTGCTCGGAGATCGGGTCCAGGTCCACTACGTGGGCTGGCTGGAGGACGGTACGGTCTTCGACTCCTCCCGCGCCCGGGGTCTCCCGGCCGAGTTCGGCCTGGGCCACGTGGTCGAAGGCTGGAACGAGGGCTTGCAGCTGATGCAGATCGGCGATTCGTTCAAGTTCACGATCCCCTCCGACCTTGGCTACGGCGACGAGGGCACGCAGGGAATCGCCGGCGGCGCGACCTTGATCTTCGAAGTCGAGCTGCTTGCGATCACCGCCAAGACGCTGCCCCACCTCACATGGCCTGGTAGCGCCGCCGAAGGCATCGCCATGACCGAGGCGGAGGTCCCCTACCTCACGCTCGAGGCGGGCAGCGGCGCCAAGGTCGAGGGCTGTGAAGTCATCGCCATGGAGTTCGCCTTCTGGGACCCGACCGGCAAGGTGCTGGTCAGCGACTCCCTCAACGGTCGCTCGCTGCTCGTCAGCCCGACCCAGATGCCCTTCCCGTTCCTGCAGGAGCTCGTGCCGAACCTGGCCGAGGGCACGCACATCCACTTCCGCGCCAAGAGCTCCACGATGCCCGGCCTCGGCTTCGACGACTACGATGAGGTCGACGGGCAGATCCGCGTGATCGCCGCGATGGACTTCAAGAAGCCCGAATTCGCGCTGCCCACGGACGAGGAGCTGACCACGACCGAGTCGGGCCTCCGGTACAGGATCATCCGTGGGGGCGACCAGTTCCGCCCCGGCGCCCAGGCCCAGGTCGCGGCCCACTACGCCGGCTGGCTGACGGACGGCACGCAGTTCGACGCCTCCTACGATCGAGGGAGCCCCCTGCAGGGCAACCTGATGAGCCTGATCGACGGCTGGAAGGAAGGCATGCGCCTGGTTGGCCGCGGCGGCAAGATCGTCCTGGTCGTCCCCTCCGACCTCGGCTACGGCGACAG
>JAQBVH010000619.1 GCA_027623615.1 Planctomycetota bacterium
ACCAGAGCACGCCGCCGAGGGCCCACCCTGCCGACCTGGTCAACGCGTGCGCGAGCAGGAACAGCGGCACGACGACAGACGCGCTGAGGAAGGCCACCAGCCAGAGCGTGACCATGTGCAGCGGCCGCTCGTCGCCAACCAGTCCGCGCGCCAGGGGGACCAGGAGCTCCTGCCCGTACGAATACTCGGCGAGGACATCGACCTCCTCCGGGTGTCGCAGGAGCGGGTCGGCGCGCAGGTCCTCGACGCCGTCGTGCAGGTACGCGAGCACGCCTGGGTCGGTCACGAACATCCCGCTCGCGTCGCCCGCGTCGAAGCCGCTCGCACCAAGCGCACCCTGGATCCGCAGCGCCGTCCCGAGGACGACGAGCAGGACCAGGAGCGTGGCGACGAGGGCGCGGGACTTCACGACCGGCAGAGTACCGGGCGGGAGGGGTCCTACGCAGCCGGGGCCGGCTCTAGCTCCGGTTCACGGCGCCGACTCCCCAGCGACGCGGCGTCGTGGCCGAGGCTCAGGATCACCGGCACCAGGAACAAGGTGAACAGCGTGCTCACCACCAAACCACCGACGATCACCGCGCCGAGGCCCTGGTAGAGCTCCGCGCCGGCGCCGCCGCCGATGGCGAGCGGGAGCATGCCCGAGACCGTGGTCACCACGCTCATCAGGATCGGGCGCAGGCGGGAGCGAGCCGACTCGGCCAGGGCCGCGCGCACGTCCATGCCCTCACGCTGGAAGTTGCCCGCCTGGTGCACGATCAGGATCGCGTTGTTCACGACCAGGCCCGCGAGGATCACGAAGCCGAGCATCGAGATCACGTCGAAGGCCACCTGGCCGCCCGTTGCCCAGGCGGCGACGCGGATGCCGAGCACGCCGCCCGAGAGGGCCAGCGGCACCGTGACCAGGATCACGATCGGCAGGCGCCAGCTGCGGAAGAGGCTGACCAGCAGGAGGTAGATGATCAGGACCGAGAGGCCGAGGCCGCTCGTCAAGGAGCTGAGGGTCGTCTTGAGCTTGTCAGCCGAGCCGCCCACGCCGAGGGTGTAGGCCGCGCCGAGCTCGCGCATCATCTGGGGGAAGACCACGTCCTCGACCTCGCTCACGACCTCCTCGAGGGGCGCGGCGGCGTCGATGTTGACCGTCAGCAGCACGTTGCGCTCGCGCTCGAGGCGGCGGATCGACTGCGGCCCCGTCGTGCGCGTGATCTCGGCCACGCTGCCGAGCGAGACCTCGCGGTCGTCGGCGGTGAGGAAGGGCAGGGCCGCCAGCTCCTCGGGGGAGGTCACGCGCCACTGGGGCGTGACGACGTTCACGTCCACCTCGCGGCCCGCGTCGATCATCGAAGAGATGCGCCGGCCAGCGACCGCCGTCTCGACCACGCGACCGATGGCGGTCACGTCGAGGCCCAGGTCCTTGGCCTTGGCCTCGTCGACGCGGACGTGGATCTCCGGTCGGCCGGTGACCAGGGAGCTGCGTACGCTCGTCACGCCCTGCACCGCCTGCAGGCGCGCGACCATCTCCTCCGCTGCGGTCTCGAGAGCGACAAAGTCGGGGCCCGAGAGCTCGACCTCGAACTGCTTGCCCGGGTCCTGGAAGATGCTCGAGCGCACCGGCACGAAGAAGCGCCAGCCCGGCAAGGTCATGCCGAAGAAGAGCTTCTTATGGAAGGCCTCGAGGCCCTCGGCCGTGGCGTACTCGTCCTTGAGGACGATCCCGCCGCCGTTGAAGCCGCCCGAGACCGAGAACATGCGCTCGAACTCGGGCCACTGCATGATCACGCTCTCGAAACGAGCGTAGTTCTCGGCGATCGCCTCGGGCTTGGTGCCCGGGATCGGATCCGCGAAGAACATGATCAGGTTGCGGTTGCCCGTCGGCAGGTACTCGGCCGGCGGCGCGAGCTTGACCGACACCACCGCGCCCGCGATGACGAGCAGCGCGAAGCCGAACTTGATCCCCGCGCGGCCCTCGCGCGGCGTCGCGAGCCAGCTGCAGAAGCCGGAGTAGAGCTTGTAGATCGGTCCCTTGCCCTCGGAGGCGGGCACCGCGTTCTTGCCGCGGTAGAGCAGCGACGCGAGCACCGGGACGACCGTGAGGGCGACGACGAGCGACAGGCTCACCGCGGCCGAGATCGCGATCGCGATGTCCGCGAAGAGCTGGCTGGCCTCGTCGCGCTGCAGCAGGATCGGCACGAACACTGCCACCGTGGTCAAGGTCGAGGCGAGCACGCCCCCCCAGACCTCCTTGCCGCCGGCGATCGCGGCCTCGCGCGGCGGCTTGCCCAGCTCGAGGTGTCGGAACACGTTCTCGAGCACCACGATGGCGTTGTCGACGACCATGCCGCTCGCGAAGGCGATGCCCGCCAGGCTGATCACGTTCAACGTCCGGCCCATGGCCTGCATGACCAGGAACACCGCCATCAGCGAGATCGGGATTGTCAGCGTCACGACCAGGATCGAGCGCAGGCTGCGCAGGAACACGAGCAGCACGCCGATCGCGAGGGCCGCGCCGAGCAGCAGGTTGTCCTCGACGAAGGCGAGCGCCTGCTCGATGTAGTCGGTCTCGCGGTAGACCGGCGCGAGCCACAGGTCGACGCCGCGGTCGACGAAGCTCTGGTTCAGCTCCGCGCGCACCCGGTCGAGCTCGTGCACGATCTCGACCACGTTGGCGCCCACCTGGCGCCGCACCCCGAGGGCGACGGCGGGCGTGCCGTTCATGTTCAGGAAGCCCGCGCGCTCGCGGTGGCAGTCGACGACGCGCGCGACCTCACCCAGGGTGACGCTGCCGCCGTCCTGGCGCTCGCGCACGATGAAGCGCGTGAGCTCTGCGGGCTCGAGGACCTTGCCCAGGGTGCGCACGACCAGCTGGCGACCCGGGGTCTCCACGGTCCCGCCGCGAACGTTCTGGTTGCCGGAGGCCAAGGAGCTCAACACGTCGTCGAAGGTCACGCCCCGCGCCACGAGCTGGTCGGGATCGACCTGGACCTGGACCTCGCGCTCGGAGCCGCCCGCGACGAAGACGCTCGAGACGCCCTTGACCCGCTCGAAGCGGGCCAAGACCTCGTCCTGCACGATGCGCCGCACCGCGTCGGGGTCATGGTGGGACTGCACCACCATCCACATGACCATCTCGCGGTCCGTCGAGCTGGCGATCGCCGCGACCGGCTCCTCCGCCTCCTCCGGGAGGGGCGGCACCTGGGCCAGCTTGGTGACCACGTCGACCATCGCGAGCTGCACGTTGGTGTCGAGGCCGAACTCGAGCTGGATCGAGGACACGCCCTCTCCGCTCGTGCTCGTCAGCTCGACCAGGCCCTCGACCCCCTGGAGCACGTCCTCGAGCTCGCGGGTGACCTGCTCCTCGACCTCGACCGCGGATG
>JAQBVH010000620.1 GCA_027623615.1 Planctomycetota bacterium
GTGCACACCTCCGTAGAGCCCGGCGGGCGCTGAGACTCGTGCACCCACGCCCCCTCCGCCTTCACTGGAGCCGGCCCCCCCCTCTCGAATGTCCTCCATGATCGCCACGGCGCTGCTGCTCCTGCCCCTCGCTGTGCTCCAGGTTGACGCCCCCCTCCAGGCCCCCCTGGCCGAGGCACGGCAAGCCTTCGAGGCAGGTCGATCGGAGGAGGCGCTCGAGAACTACGCCGCGCTGCTAGCCGCGCGGCCCGCTTGGATCGAGGCGAACTTCGGCTATCAGGACGTGCTCGTCAGCCTCGATCGGGAGAACGAGGTGCGCGCCTTCTACGCGCGGCTCCTCGAAGCGGGCGAGTCCAGCTGGAAGCTGCTCCTGCACGGACGCCTGCTGCACGACGCCGCGGCGGAGGAGCAGCTGTATCGCCGCGCGCTCGAACTCGAGCCCGGTTCGTTCCACCTGCACGTGGCCTTGAGCTCCGCGCTGCGCCGGCAGGGACGCCACCTGGAGACCCTCGCAGCCATCCGCCTGGGGCTCGAGCTGCGGCCGGACGACTTCGAGCTGAACGCCGCCCACATCGCCGAGCTGGTGGCCCTGGAGGCGCAGGCGGAGTGCCTCGCGTACTACCGCGGGCGTCTGAGGGGAACGCCCGATGAGCTCGCCCCTCGGCTCTGCCTCGCGCTGGCCCTGTTCAGGTTCGGGCAAGAGGTCGGGGCCAGGCAGGAGCTCGACGCCTGCCTGGCCCAGGACCCGGAGCACGTCCCCGCCCTGTACGTGCAGCTGGTTCAGCATGTTCGCAGCCGGGATTGAGAGGCGCTCGAGGGTGCCCTCGAGCGGGTACTCGCGCGGGAGCCCAAGCACTGCCGCGCCTTGCTGGTCGGAGGGGTCGCCCGCGCGATCGTCATCGGGGACGAGCGGGGCCTGGCCATGCTGAACGAGGTCTGCCGGCTCGAGCCGCTCGGCGCGAACGGATTCGCCGCCCTGGAGCGCACGGCCGAGATCATTGGTATCGCGCCGAGCAACGAGATCGCGCGCCTGCTCCGGGGGGTGCTGCTCTTCCGGTCCGGCCAGCTGGAGAGCGCCGGCTCCGCGCTGGAATTCGCCCGCCGCCTCGGCGCGGACCCGCGCGTGCGCCTGTACCTGGGCTACGTCCGCCAAGCGCAGGGCGACCTGGAGCAGGCGCGCGAGGCCTTGCAGGAGTGCCTGCGGCTCACGGACGATCAGGGGCTCCAGCAGCACGTGCGCGAGTTGCTCGAGATCCTGGACTCTCAGGACGAGTGAGCCGGAGAGCGATGCCGGAAGGCCCAGCTTCTCGACCTGCGCCCATGGTCCCGGCGACGGGGTATCACCCGCCATGCACGGCCCGAGCCTCTTGCCTACCCGAGCAAGGAGGCTCCGCGCTAGCTTGGGCCCTGGAGGTGCCGCGTGCGTCGATGGCGGTAGCGAGCCAGTCCGACCCGAGCCCGAGTTACTGTTGCCCGCGGAGACCGGCACCGACGTGAGAGAGGCATGCGGAACATGGTGAACGAGGACAACTGGCGCGAAACCAAGTTGGTCGTGGCCAACTACCTGCGCTTCTGGTTGAAGATCATCGGCATCTGCCTCGCGGCGGCGCTGCCCATGGGGGTCGTGGTCCTGCTCAACGACCAGGTTCCGCAGCGTTGGAAGGCGGCATCGAGCTTGGTGCTCCTGTCGACCTTGGTGCTCGGGTTGTCGTGGTTGATGTTGATCGGGAGCGCGGCGCCGGAGCTGGCGCGCCGAGCGAGGACGCGCCTGACGATCACCTCCTCACTGCTCGTGGCGTGCGCCGTGGCCACAGGCTTCATGGACGACGAGGCCAGGGAGGGGCTGATCGTCATCGCGATGGGCCTGATCGTCGCGGGGGTCGGCTGGGCTACTGCGGCCGTGCGGCGCTGGGCCTAGACAGCAGGCTGAAGACCCCGAGCGGTCACACCGGCGGGTGTGGCGCCCAACAACACCGGTCGATCGGCGCCAGCGTCGGAGGCTACACTCGGCGAGATGAGCCTCAAGGATCGCATCCCGTGGACTGGTCTCCTCGCGCAGAGCGCGATCATCGTCGCGAGCATCCTCACCGCGCTCGGCGCCGACGCCTGGTGGGCAGCCAGGCAGGACGCTGCGACCGCGCGCGAGAACCTCGAAGCCCTGCAGCGGGACTTCACCCTGGCCCAGGGCCGGGTGGCGGAGTCCATCCGCGTCGCCTCGCAGAGCGAGCGGGAGTTGCTGGCGCTGTTCATGGCCGTCGATCGAGGTGAGGCGGTCGCCCTGGGGCGAGAGGCGTTCCTCAAGATCCACCACGCCGTCAGGTACGAGGTCTTCTCGTTCCCCCGGGGAGCCTATGACGCGATGGTGAACGCTGGAGAGGCCAAGCTCCTCAGCAGCAAGGCCCTCAAGCAGGAGCTCGCCGACTTCTATGGCGGCTTCGATGACATGCGCGTCACCGAGCAGCAGCTCCTGAGGACGGTCCTCGGCTTTCAGACCTCCGATGTCTTCGAGCGCAAGGTGAACTGGGCCGAGCTGGGGTACTCGATCGGTCACCCCGACCAGCCCATCGGCAGCCGCCTCGAGGAGCGCATCGCGTCCTGGTCGGGGGATGCCCAGCTCGAGAACTGGTTGCTCCTGATCACGGTGCACCAGGCGGCCGTCCAGGAGGACTACCTCTTCCTCGCCGAGCGCATCGATCTGATCCTGCACAGTCTCGCGGTCGCACTCGGGTAGCCCCCGGTGTGACTCTCCTGCGCCGCACAGCTGTGGCCAGTTGCTCCCCCAGGCCCCTGGTGGCGAGCGAACCGGAGCTCAGCGTCGGCTCACTCGCCCTCTTCGAGTCGGTGGTCCCGGGCGATCACGCGGCCCTTGCTGCTGCGGCAGTAGATGATGCCGTTGACCAGCACCGGCTTGGTCCAGTAGCGGCCCTCCTCGAAGAGCGGGACCTCCGAGAGGACCTCGAAGCCGGCGGGGGTCGCCTTGGCGACGCGCAGCGCGCCGTCCCCCCCCATCACGAGCAGCCGGTCGCCCGCGCCGCTGACCGCGCCGTTGCCTATCCCGCGTTCGCTCCACTGCACCTTGCCCTCGAGGTCGATGCACTCGAGCACCTGGCCCCCGAAGCCATAGAGGTGGCCGCCCATGAGCACACTGCCCGAGAAGGAGCTCACCATGTCGCGGCTCTCCCAGACGGGCTGAACCTCCTCCTCCGCGAGGGCGAAGAGACCGCTCGAGGGGATCGTGCCGGCGGAGACGAACAGCGCGTCGCCGATGACGACCGGAGTCGCCGCATGGATCCCGGGCTGCTTGCCTGCGTAGGGATGAAAGTAGCGCGTGCTGCCGTCGGCGCGGGAGACCACGCCCAGGC
>JAQBVH010000621.1 GCA_027623615.1 Planctomycetota bacterium
TCATCAGGATCTGCTCCATGGCGACCTCGTCCCCGTCGATGGTTGCCGTCTGCGGATCGATCTTGACCTCGATGGCGACCTCGCCCGGGATCACCCTGCGCAGCATGTTGGCCACGCGGCGCACGGTCTCGCCCAGGTCGATCGTCTCCAGGTGCAGCACGCGCTTGCGCCCGAAGGTCAACAGCTGCTGGGTCAGCTCGCGGCCGCGCACCGCCGCCTGGCGGATTTGTCGCAGGGAGCCGGCGACAGGATGGTCCTCGGCCAGGGCCGAGAGCTCGGAGTCCGCGTAGCCGAGGATCGGGGTCAGCAGGTTGTTGAAGTCGTGGGCCACACCCGCGGCGAGGCGCCCGAGGACCTCCATCTTGCCGGCCTGGCGTAGCTCCTCCTCGAGTTGGCGACGGTCGTCGTCGGCGCGGGTCTGGTGATCGAGGTCACGCCCCACGAGGGGCCGCTTGATCCCCACGAAGACGGGCGCCTGGTTGGGGCCCAGGCGGACCTCGAACGCGGACAGCTCCAGCCGCAAGTCCTCGCCCGCCTTGGTGTGCGAGGTGTGGACGCCGAGGTAGCGACCCTGCTTGGCGAGCACCCCGGCGACCTGCTCGAAGGCGGCCGGACCGAGGTGAATGGCCGGCGTCTTGCCCGCCAGCTCGGCGTCCTCGTAGCCGAGCAGGTTCAGGTGCGCGCGGTTCTGGCGCAGGTAGCGACCCTCGTGGTCGATGATCGCGATCGCCTCGGTGGCCTTCTCGAAGATGCGTTGGAAGATCTGCCGATCCAGGCGCCGGTAGTGGGGCGACTCCTCCGCCAGCTCGCGCGCTTCCACCGCCGGTCGGCAGGTGGCGCACACGAGCTTTTGCTCTTCGAACTCGAACGCCGACAGGTGCACCTCGACCGGGAACGTGCTGCCGTCCGCGTGTCGATGCGTGCCCTGCAGCACCTCGACCTGGCCCGGCGTCAAGCGCTCCCAGTGGTCGCCGAGGGTCATGCGGTGCTCCTCTTCGATGTCCCGAACGGACAGCGCGAGGAGCTCGTCGCGGGTGTAGCCCAGCAGGTCGCAGGCGTACCGATTCGCCTCCACGATGCGCCCCGCGAGGTCGTGCACGATGACCATGCTGGCGGTGTGATCGAGGACCGCGCGCAGCAGGGGGTTCGTGCGGATCGAGCTGGTGGCAGGCCGACTCATTCCGCGAGTATGACAGGCCCGGCGGACCCCTCCTGCGGGCGTAGGAAGAACCCCGACACCGAGGCGCGGACATGGTCCCCCGCTGCGCGGCGAACCGGGAGCACCTGGTGGGCCGCGCCGGAGAGCAGGACGAGCCGGTTGGGCTTGGGCGCCACGAACTGACCGTGACCCTCTTCCAGCAGCAGGTCGGAGAAGGCCTCGCTCGCGAAGCGGTGGCCCATGATCGGCCAGTCCGCGGCAGCCGCCGCCAGGGCCAGCTCGCCGCCCCAGTGAGCGTTCCAATGGGGATGTGCGTAGTACACGAAGGCGCCGGCGAAGAGGGCGCTGTCGTCGACGTGCCAGGAGAGCGCGCTGCCCTGGGGGTAGACGTACGGCCGGGCGCTGACCCGGTCCCACTCCGGCGCGACGAGGGTCGCGATCGCCTCCTGCTCGTCGAGCAGGGCAGCGAGGACCGGGGCCCAGTCCCCTTCGATCCCCGCGGGGTCCGCGTCCTGCGCGACGACCAGCTCCTCCCCACCGAGAGGCACCCCGTCATCGAGCTTCCAGGCCCCCGCCCCGCGCGTCACAGGGTGCAGGTCGCAGAACTGGAGGGCGCTCCACACGTGCTCCCAGCCCTCGATCTCGAGAAAGTCGTCCAGGATCACGCACAGGGGTTGATCGGTCATCGTCGGTTCACCAGGTGAGCTGCAGCCACGCGAGGTCACCGGCGGCCGCCGCAGCGCAGCCTCCCGGTAGGAAGACGAGGTCGCCCGCGGCGAGCCGCTCACCCCCCCAGGTGCCGTCGCCTGCGAGGGCGTAGAGGATGCGCGCATCGCGGATCAAGGGCTCGAGCGCGCCGCGGAGCAGTTGAACGTCGAAGCGCCCGCCAGTCGCAGCGCGAATGCCCGTGTCGAAGCTCTCGCCGACGTCCGCGCCCGCGCTGTAATGCACGAAGCGCTGCCCGCCCCAGGTCCCCAACGGCTGGTGGTCGCCGGGCAGCTCCAGCTCCGGATCGAAGATCGTGGGGTGCACGGCGGGGCCGGTCAGCTCGAAGACCTCGAGCCCGTCCGAGGCCTGCAGCACGCGGTGCCGCAGGCCCGGCGGTTGCAGCACGCCGTCACCCGGACGCAGGACCACCGGCTCCCCTTGCCCCTCGTACGCGACCTCGACCCAACCGGCGAGGCAGTGGATCAACTGGAACTCGACCTCGTGGGCGTGGACGCGGTCGGGAACCGGGCCACCCTCGGGGATGCGGATCTGCGACGCGATCCAGTGGCCACCGAAACGGTCGGGGGCCAGGTCCCGGTAGAGCATGCCGGCGCGCCCGGGCTGGAACGCCTTCGGAGCGCGGTGCACGACCGTCTCGAACGGCAGCGTGCCCACCTCGGTCGTGGGCTCGCTGCCACGCCGCAGGTGCAGCCGCAGCCCGTGGCCCGACACGACCGCGTAGGCGGGGTCGTCCGCTGGCACGATGCGCTCCGGGCGAAAGCCGAGCCGGTCGACGAGGAACGTCAGCGCCTCATCGGGGGCGTCACAGGGCAGGTCGACTTCGTGCTCGTTCATGGGGCGAGGGCGTTCCGCGGCCGGTGCTCGAGTGGGCGCGGTTCAGCGGTCACCCTGCAGGAAGGCGAGCAGGTCCAGGATCTCGGACTCGGTCAGGGTCACCAGCATCCCGCTCGGCATGGGCGAGAGCTTCGAGGTGTGTTGCTCGACGATCTCGTCCTTGGCCAGCACCTCGACGTCATCGGGGTTGAGCAGGGCGGTGACGATGTCGAGGTACTCGCCGTCGTCGGCGACCACCCGCCCCGTGATCGGGATGCCCAGATCGGTCACGAAGATCGTGAACTGGTAGTCCTCGAGCACCTCGGCCGAGGGCTCGACGATGTGCTTCAGCAGGTCCTTGCCGTGGTACTTCTCGCGGATCTTGGTCAGCTCGGGCCCACCGAGCGTGCCGGCGCCGTCGATGACGTGGCACTTGACGCAGCCCACCTCGTGAAAGAGCTCGCGCCCGAGGTCGACGGAGCGGTCCTTGTCCCAGCCGTCCACGAGCGCCGGCTCCAGGTCGGCCAGGGTCCAGTCCTTGACGAACTCGCGGGCTGCGCTGCCGACGTGTCCATGCCCCTCGCCAACGGCGCGCCGTGCGATGCGCGCGCCGCCCTCCAGTTCGTCGACCACGTGCATCACGCCGTTCATC
>JAQBVH010000622.1 GCA_027623615.1 Planctomycetota bacterium
GGTGAGGCCGGCAAGGACCAACCCGCCTACAGCAACGGGGTTGTCGACGCCATGCAGCGCCGCGACCCGAACCCGATCGCGTACCTGTGGAGCGACATGCGCGACGGGTTCCGCTGGGAGAACGAGGACGATTGGACACCTACGTTCGCCTGCTGCGTTCCGATCACCATCGACCAGGCCGCCGCACTGCGGCGGTTCGTCGAGGAGTACGACTACGGGCGGTTCGCGCTGCGTGGGCACGCCTGCAGCCACTTCGCGGTGAGGGCTGCGCACCTCGTCGACCTCGAGCTGCAGAACATCGTCCGCGTCGAGGTGCCCCAGCGGATCCGGTACATGGGCCGGGCCTACACCCTGTGGAGCGACCCCGCCTACGCGCAGGTCGAGTACGGCAGCCCCGAGGTCTTCGAAGACGGCCTGAGAACCCTCGTGGCCAGCGGCGCGGCCGAAGCGAGGCCCATCAGCCGATCCCGCCGCCGGTGACCGTCGAGTCGAACACGCGCACCTCTTCCCAGTTGCCCTTGTTCGCCGCGATGAACGTGTGGTGGTCCGCCGCTTCCTGGTAGGCGTCGTGGGCCGCAAGGTTGGGGAGCACCACGTGCAGGGCGACGTGGAAGGCGTCGTCGTTGACCTCGCGATCGAGGGAGTCCTCGCGCACGCCCGCAGAGAAGAAAGTGATGCCCGGGATGCCGCTGAGGTGCTCGTGGCAGGAGTCGACCAGACGCTTGCAAGCCTGGGGGGAGGAGTCCTTGAGGGTGAAGAAGACGTCGTGGGAGAGCATGGTCGTTCGGCCAGGGGTTGAGGTGCAAGGGATACCAAACCTGATGCGCGCACGCAGCGGATACGGTTGCCCCCACGCTGAAGATCGCGCCCAGTCCCTCGGCCTCGCCTTCGCCCGTCCCTGCCGCGACCCGGACGACCGAACACCCTTTTCCTCCTCGCGGACGACCTCGGCTACGGCGACGTCGGCTGCTACAACCCCGAGTCCAAGGTGCCGACGCCGCACCTGGATCGGGTGGCCGCCGAGGGCATGCGCTTCACCGACGCGCACAGCCCGTCGACCGTCTGCACGCCGGCGCGCTGGAGCCTGCTCACAGGACGCATGTGCTTGCGCACGGCCGGCTTCCGCAAATCGCACGTGGGCATGACCTTCCACGACGAAGAGGGCACGCTCGCCCGATCCTACGCGTTCGTCTAGGGCGACTCCCGGTGCCTCCCACGCACCAGATCGACAAGAGCCTCCTGCTCGAGCACCCCCACTCGCGCGACCGCCGGCCGGGCATGGTCGCGCCATACTTCGACCTCGAGGCGGTCGACCTCGTCCTTCTCGAGCAGAGCCAGGAGTTCCTGCGGCGCCACAAGCCGGAGCAGCCGTCTTTCTGTATGAGCTGGACCACCTGCGCCCCACCTCCACCACCAGACCTGCCAATCAGCTCGCGATCCGCGAGGGCAGCTGGAAGCTGGCAGCTCCACGATCTCTCCACAGATCCCGGCGAGCGCAAGAGCCTCGACTTCGAGGAGCCCGCGGTCGCCGCACGCCTCAAGGGCATGCTCGTCACCCTCAAGCTGGTCGGCCGGAGCGCGCCACGGCGCTGAGGCCCAGGAACACGGCCACGCCAAGCACGACGCAGCTCCCCCAAAGGACATTGGGGCCGAAGTGTTCGAGGGTCCTCGTGCCCAAGAGCGGCGCCGCGGCTGCGCAGAAGCTGAAGGACATCCCGAAGGCCGCCATGTAGGCGCCGCGGGTGGGCCCTGTCGCGCGGTTGGCGACCCAGGCCATGCTCATCGGCGCCATGAGCATCTCGCCGACGGTCCAGACGAAGACCAGGACCATCACCCACGCCAGCGAGTCGAAGAGCGGCAGGAGTCCGAACCCCAGACCGACGAGCAGCCCCGAGAGGGCCATGATGCGCATCGGACTGCGGTGCTCGAACAGCCTCACCAGCGGCATCTCGACCGCGACGACGATCACCGCGTTGAGGGCCAGGATGCCGCCGATCATGGCCTTCGTGAAGCCGAAGCCATCGGCGAGCTGCAGCGGGTAGGTGCTCATCACCTGGAAGAACACGAGGCCCTGGAGGACCATCATCAAGAGCACCCAGAGGAACAGCCCGTCGCGCCAGGGAGAGCGCGTCGGTCGCGCTCGTTCCTCCTCGCTCTCCACCGGAGCGACCTTGGGCATCAGGAGTGCGAGCCCGATTCCGGCAGCGGCGCACGTGATGCCGTCCACCCAGAACAGGAGGTCGAAGTTGATCTCCGCCAGGACGCCGCCGACCGCCGGGCCCACCGTGAAGCCGAGGTTGAGGGCCAGTCGGTTCAACCCGAAGGCTCGCAGGCGGATCTCCGGCGTCGAGTAGGCGCTGATCGCCGCGCCGTTCGCAGGTCGGAAGGCCTCGCCCACGAGGCCGAGGGCCAGCGCGCCGGCCCCGATCGAAGCGCGGGTCTCGAGCGCCGGAAACAGCGTGAAGCCCAGCCCCACGAGCAGGAGGCTCCCGACCTGTACGGGCCGAAAACCGATCCTGTCGACGAGGTGGCCGCCAACGAAGATGCCCCCCATCCCGCCGACCCCGAACAGGGTCAGCACGACCCCCGCCTCGCTCGTCGCATAGCCGTGCTCCTCGATCAGGAAGAGGATGAGGAACGACATCGCCATCGTCCCGCACCGGTTCAGGAACAGGCAGAACGAGAGTAACCACACCTCGCGTGGCAGACCGCGAAAGGCGTCGCGGTACAGCGCGAGAAGGCGAGCCATCGGCGGGATTGTAGGAGTCTGCGCCACGGGTGCGGACTCCAAGCCGTCGCACCGTCAGGTGCGGCGCCCAGCAATCCACACCCCTCCGAGAGAGGCGTGGGCGGCGTCGCCTGGCCTCGCAGGTTGGGCGCGGCTGTCCACCCTGGACAGATCAGCAGGCCGCTTCGAGAATCGTAGTGTGCTCTCCCTCCTCCTGCTCTGCTCGTTCTCCACGCCCATCGTCGAGGACTACGAGCTCTTCGAGAGTGCGGTCCGTCCCGTTCTGATCGAGCGCTGCTATCGCTGTCACAACAGCGTCGAGCGGACGGAGGGCGGGCTCGCACTCGATCACGCGGCGGGCTTGCTCGAGGGCGGGAACTCGGGGCCGGCGATCGTGCCGGGTGATCCCGAGGGGAGCTTGCTCCTGCGCGCGGTCCGCCACTCCGAGGGCGCGCCGCGCATGCCGCGCGAGGAGCCCAGGCTCCAACCCGACGAGCTCGAGGCGCTCGCGACGTGGATCGCGGCGGGCGCGAGCGACCCGCGCGACACGCGGCCCACGGCGGAGGACTTCGCGGCGGAGACCTCCTGGGAGAACGTCGCCCGGCGACGCCTCGCGTGGTGG
>JAQBVH010000623.1 GCA_027623615.1 Planctomycetota bacterium
CCTCGCCGATGAACGGCGAGCTGGCGAGCACCGAGCGAATCTGCTCGGTCAGCGCGGCGTCCGTCCAGGCCTGCTTCGGCCCGCGCTTCGCCGCAGGCGCTGCCGGACGGCTGGCCTGTGCCCGCCTCGCGTAGAAGGTCGAGCGCGAGACCTCCCATGCCTGGCAGACGCGGGCCGTACCGTACGTGCGTCCCGTGGAGGGCGAGCTGGCCCGGCTCATCGCCTCGACCTCCGGCGTGCCAAAGGGAGTCCGGCCTCCCCCGTGCGCGCGCGCTCGAGCAGCAGCTCGTTGTCCATCGTGATCGCGCCGACCTTGGCCTGCAGGCGATGGATCTCCTCGTCGCGGTCGTCGGCCGGCCGGCTCTTGAGCGATGCCTGCCCGGCGGCGAGGAAGCGCTCACGCCACTGCGCCAGCGTCGCCCCCGTCACCCCGAGCTCGCGCGACAGCTCGTCGAGCTCCTCGCCGTGCAGCAGCCTGAGTACGGCTTCGGTCTTGCGTCGCGACGAGAAGCGACCTCGCTCCCCCCGCCCATTCCTCCCCTGCCCTGAGCCGGTCATGGACACCTCCTCTGCAGGGGCAGGCTGCCCCAATCAGGTGTCCAAGAAAACCGTGGACCGGGAGACCAGTGCGAGAGGGAGAGCCCCGGCCGCGCGGGGCTGCAGCGGGTCAGGAGCTTGCGGCCAGCATCTGGTCGGCGGGCGAGAAGCGATGATGGCGCAGCGCAGCTTGCTCGGAGCGGTAGGCGGAGCTGTAGCGGCGCACCATATCCGGTGAGGAATGTCCGAGTAGGTGCTGGACGTCGAGCTCGCGCGCGTCGTGTGCGATCGCCCAGGTCGCGAAGGTGTGGCGGAAGCGGTGGGCGTGCACCTTCGGCACGTTGGCCCGCGAGCCGAGGCGCCGCAGCATCTGCTTGAGCCCGTTGGGCCGGAGGGCGACATCAGGCTGGAGTCGCCCGAGGTGGTTTGCTGCGAGGAAGAGCGGGCCCGGCTCGGTACCGCGCAGCGCGAGGTAGCGCTCGAGGGCTGCCTGGCAGCGATCGGCAAAGGGGGCAACACGTTGCTTGTTGCCCTTGCCATGGAGGACCCGCAGCCGCTGCGTCGCGAGGTCGAGATCGGCAAGCGAGAGCCGGACAAGCTCGGAGCAGCGCAGGCCGGTATCGAGCAGGCAGAGCACCATCGCGCGATCGCGGATGCCGAGCGCGGTCTCCGGATTACAGGCCGCGAGCAGCCGCGCCACGTCGTCGGCGGAGAACGGCTCCACGATGCGCTGGGGGAGGCGCACGTTCTTCATGCCGCGGAATGGGTTCTCGTCGAGGTAGCGAGCATCGACGAGCCAATTGAAGAAGCAGCGGACCTCGCGGAAGTAGCGGTGGCGGGTCTCGAGGCTGAGGTGCGTGAAACGGCCGAGGTAGGCGTAGAGGTGCTCCGGCGTAACTGCTGCGGTTTCGTCAACGGCAACGAAGCGGAGGAAGCGACCGAGGGTTTCGCGGTAGGCGCGCACCGTCTGGGGCGACTTGCCCTCGACGTCGCAGCGCAGGAGGTAGAGCTCGACCAGATGGCGCAGGGGAGCGGTTTCATTCATCGGTCGCATGGATGCTCTGCTTCGGGAAGCAGTCAAGCGGAAGCACCCGGCCGAGCCTGGCTTTGACGGGCGGGAGAATCAGCGCAGCGCTCTTTGATCCCCCCGGATCGCTCTCGCTCTAATATTCCTGCCCGTGGGAGGGCAAAACTCGGTCCGGCTGGTCGGACGGGGCTGGTTCTAGCTTCAAATCCCCGGCGGACGGAGTTTTCGTGCCCTATAGCGTAACGTCCACAACACCAGCCGCAGGTAGATCAGCATTCTTGCCTCCCGCCCCAGCGGAAGGCTCGACCGCAGCCGTCAGACCCGCGTACCTCGGTGGGCGAGGGGGTGCAGGTGGTGGCTTCGGCGGGGCCGGCGCAACCATCTAGGCGCGCCCGTCGCGAAGGCTGGCGATCGACCTGGGGAGCTTCGGGACAGGCATCATGACCTCAGGGACCTCCCGGTGAGTGGTGGATCGCGCCTCGCTTGTGCGGGCCCGGCCGCGCGAGACCCGGGCCTCGTCAGGCGGGGTCGCGCCACATCAGCCAGGCCGGCGGGCCGCCTTTGGGCAGCTGGACCTGCTCCGTGACCCGGAAGCCGTTGCGCTCGTAGAGCGGGAGGTTGCGCTCTTTGCTGCTCTCCAAGTAGGCGGGCATGCCCTCGCGGTCGCAGCGCTCGAGGATGGGCGCCATGAGCTGCGTGCCAATGCTTCGACCCTGGAGCCCCGGATCGACGCCGATCCCAAGCAGGTAGTAGTGCGGCTCCTCCGGGTGACGCTTCTCCATGAAGTCGAGCGCCCCGATGGCGCGTGTGACGCCTCGGAGCCCCGCGATGCGGACCAGGTCCGGCAGCAGCTTGAGGTCGTTGAGGACGCCATGGGGTCGTTGCCCGGGCGGGTTCCAGAGCGCGGCGCCCTCGAAGTCGGCGGTCACGTAGCACTCGCCGAACGGTAGCGTGAGCTTGGTGAGCCCGACGTGCATGAGCAGCCGGATGCGCGCGGAGCGCTTCCCGTCCTGGCGGGCGAGGTAGTTCATCACGGGGTCGTCGTCGAACGCGCGCCCGAGCACGTCGGCGACACCTTCGATGTCCGCGGGGGCGACCTTGCGCACGGTCACGCCGGCACGGTCGGTCTGTGGTTCGTTCGTCACGCTCGCACCTCCCAGATTGGCATTCCTCGTGTTGGCATCTCCCGCACTGGCATTTCCCGCATTGGCGCGCTGCGACTGAAGCTGCCGTTGGCCCCACCGCCCCCGCCTCCGCTCGAAACAGTCGGCGTGCCGTGCCCGACGATGGCCACCCAGTCTACGCCCGCAGGATGTCCTTCTTGGCCAGCACCTGGTCGAGGTAGAGCTTCGCGCCGTGGCGGCTGAACAGCTCGCCCGCGCGGTCGAGGTACTCCATCGCCTGGTGCCGCCCGAAGCGGAACATCGTCGTCAGGCCAGAACGGTCGCGAAGATGAGGACATCCTCATCACCGACTATGCGAGTCGAATGACCCTCCCCGGATGTGTCCTCTAACTGGAGCACCGTCCCCGGTGCGAAGACGCGCGTGTCGCCGCCGCTGGCGGTCACCTCGAACGAACCCTGCATCACGCAGAAGACCTGACGTTGTGGGCTTGGATGAGGCGTCTCTCCGCCCCAGCCAGGCTGTGCTCCTACCCACATGCTCTGCCCAGCTCGAAGGTGCGGGGCGACGTGGAGCGGAGCGGCGGGAGGTGAGAAGTCCTGGGCCTCAAGGGCGACTTCTAGGTCCTCGAAGTGCGATCCCCCTTCTTCATCGCTGAAGAGCC
>JAQBVH010000624.1 GCA_027623615.1 Planctomycetota bacterium
GTGCCGCATTCGACAAAACTGGCCCGCCCATCGGTGGTCGCATTCTCACCCTCTTCGAGAACTCCGGTGACCTCGATCACGATGCCGATCCGACAACGGATATGGCTGACTTCGACGTCCTTGACGCCCGCGTCAAGATCACCGGTGGCCGTGGCGGCTACAACTACGTCATGCAGTTCGACGCCGGAAGCGGCGCCTTCGGCATCGACCCGAGTGACGTCAACGGCTTCGCCACTCTGGACGCCTACGTCAACTTCTCCCTCGGGGGAGATGTCAGCGGTCGCTTCGGTCAGTTCAAGCCCGGGATCTCCCGGAACGGCATGATGAGCAGCGGCAATCTGTTCTTCATCGACCGCACCGCCATCGGCGCCGGGTTCTCCGGTCGTGCCGAAGGCTTCATGCTCCATGGTGATTTCGAGCAGCTTGGCTGGGCGATTACCATTCAGGACGGTGCCGACACCGCCGCCGATGAGTACCTCATCGCTGGCCGCGTCGAGTTCGACCTGATGGGCGAAGGCAAGGCCGACGTCGAAGGCGCCTTCGGTGGCTCCGAGGCCCCGAGTGCCACCGTCGCCGTTTCCTTCTTCGACGATGGCGGCGCCAACGGCACCCTTGGTAGCGACGGCACCCTGCTCGAGTTCCACGCCGGCACCAACGTCTACAGCTTCGGCCTCGATATCATGTCTGCGGGCGACGGCTTCGCCTCGATCGACGGCAACCTGAACGAAATCGTCCCCGACTCGACCCCCATCTCCCTGTTCGGCACCTACATGCTGCAGCCGGAGACCTGGGAAGTCGGCGTCCGTTTCCAGGACTTCGACAACGGCAACGACGGCAGCAAGATCGACGTCGGTGTCACCAACTACTTGGACGGCCACAACCTCAAGTGGACCTTCCAGTACTCGACGATGGATCAGGGCGTGAACAGCTTCGACCTGCTCGGCATTCAGCTGCAAGTCGGTTTCTGATCGCTGATCAAGTCCAACCCCGGTGGCGCGCGCGTCGCGTCGCCGGGTGAGACCTTGAAGGCCCCGCGCGCGTCGCGGGGCCTTTTCTTTGGTTCTGGGGTCCACGCGCGGTGGAATGGCCGGCATCTCCCCTACCGTGTCCGACACCCCCGCGATGAATCGTCTGGGCCGTGAGGCCAGCCCCTACCTGCGCCAGCACGCATCCAACCCTGTGGATTGGTACCCCTGGTGCCCCGAGGCGCTGGCCCGCGCGTGCGAACTCGACCGGCCGATCTTTCTTTCGATCGGCTACTCCGCGTGTCACTGGTGTCACGTGATGGAGCGTGAGTCGTTCACGAACGCTGAGATCGCCGCCGTCCTGAACGAGCACTTCGTGCCGATCAAGGTGGACCGGGAGGAGCAGCCCGAGCTCGACGACCTGTACATGCAGGCTGTCCAGTCGTTGACCGGCACGGGCGGCTGGCCCTTGTCGGTGTTCCTGACTCCGGGCCTCACGCCCTTCTACGGCGGCACGTACTACCCGCCCCACTCGGCCTACGGTCGCCCTGGGTTTCTCGACGTGGTCGCTGGCATCGCCCGGGGTTGGGCGTCCGATCGCGACCGCGCCGTCGAGGTGGGCCGCAAGCTCGAGGCCGAGCTCCGCCAGGAGGCTGGCGCGGACACGCGCGGGACATTGGACGAACGGGTGCTCGACCGGAGCCTCGAAGGCCTCGCCGGCAACTTCGACACAGAGCACGGCGGGTTCGGCAGCGGAGCCAAGTTTCCGCACGCCACGGACGTGCTGCTCTGCCTCCGGCATGCGCAACGCCTGGGCCAGGAGGGGGACGTCGCTCGCCACCTGGCGCTGCGCAGCCTCGCGGCGATGGCGGACGGTGGCCTCTGGGACCACCTCGGCGGAGGGTTCCACCGCTACTGCGTCGACGAGCGCTGGTTGGTCCCCCACTTCGAGAAGATGCTCTACGACAACGCGCTGCTCGTACCGGTCTATCTCGAGGCACACCTGATGAGCGGCAGCGAGGAGTTCGCGGCGGTCGCCCGCGCCACCTGCGACTGGATGGTGCGCGAGATGACACTCTCCCGAGGTGGCTTCGCCAGCTCACTGGACGCCGACAGCGAGGGGCACGAGGGGGTCTTCTACACCTGGACCCCCGAGGAGCTGCATGAGGTCCTGGGGACCGAACGCGGCTACCAGGCACAGGAGTGGTTCGGGGTGGACGACGAGGGGCACCTCGAGGACGGTCGCTGCGTCCTGCACCGCCAGGCGAGTCCCTCCGCAATCGCTGAGCGGCTGGGGCTGCCCGAGGCGGAGCTCAGCACGCGGATGGCCGACGCTGCCTCCAGCCTGCGGACGGCGCGCCGCCGCCGGGTGGCTCCCGAGCGAGACGACAAGGTGGTCGTTGGCTGGAACGGCCTGGCGGTGAGCGCCATGGCCCGGGCAGCCCAGGTCCTGGGCCACCCCAGTTACCTGGAGGCCGCGCGCAGCACGGCTCGGTTCCTGCTCGAGCATCTGACCGACCCCGAAGGCGGCCTCGTCACCACATGGCTCGAGGGCCGCCAGGGGCCCCCGAGCGGGCTCGAAGGCTACGCCTTCCTGGTCCAGGGACTGCTCGATCTCTACGAGACCGACTTCGACCAGGGCTGGCTCCGGGCGGCGCTCGACCTCGGAGAGGTCGTCGAGGCCCGCTTTCGGGACCCCGAGCAGGGAGGCTACTTCACCACGGAGGCACGGCGTTCAGACCTCCTGGTGCGCCGCAAGAGCCCCATGGATGGCGCGCTGCCGGCTGCCGGCTCCGTGCACGCCCTGAACCTCCTGCGGCTCGCCGAGCAGACCGGGCGTCGCGAGCTGGCCGAGCGGGCGCAGGATGCCCTGCGCGCCGCGGGAGTCCTGGCTTCCCGCTACCCCGCCGGCTTCTCCGCGCTGCTCCTGGCCGCAGACTTTCTGGCCTCTCCGCCGCGAGAACTGGTCCTCGTCGGCGACGCCGCGCACCCAGGTCACGGGGAACTCCTTGAAGCCCTGCATCGCTGCTCGGCCCGCGGCCGGGTCCTCGCAGCCTGCGCAGGGCCTGGGAGCGTCGACACGGGCCTCCAGCCCATCCTGGAGGGCAGGTCCCCCGCCGCGGACGGGGCACCGCTGGTCTACCCCTGTCAGGGATACGCCTGCGCACAGCCAGTCCGCTCGGCCGAAGAGCTGCGTGCCTGGCTCGACGCCTGACTACCTGCGCCAAGAGTGCCCCGCACCGTCAGGCGTGGCGCATGCGCCTGGGCGACCCCGTTGGGGCCGCCTACGCCTCCTTCGGAGGCGTGTGCGTTGTTTGGCGCCACACCTGACGGTGTGACGACCGGAGCGAGCACC
>JAQBVH010000625.1 GCA_027623615.1 Planctomycetota bacterium
CGACCGCCGACCGCTGGTGGGCCTACGCCCGTGCCTTCCTCTATCACGAGGTCTACGGCGGCGAGGAATCCGGGCCCGGGTAGCTTAGAGGGAGGCGCCCCAAGGGTGCTTCGCGCCTGTCCCCCCCCAGAGCCATGCTCGACGTCGAGGCGATCTTCAACAGCGCGCTGGAGCGCGACACCCCCGCGGACCGCGAGGCGTACTTGCGCGCCAGCTGCGGCGACGACCCGGAGGCCCTGCGCCGGGTCGTCGCGCTGCTCGAGGCCCACGACTCGGTCGGTGACTTCCTCAGCGACTCGGCGGTACCCACACCGACCAGCCGCCAGGCGCTGGTGGCGGAAGGCCCGGGGGACCGCATCGACGCGTTCCTGCTGCACGAGCGCCTCGGCGAGGGTGGCTTCGGCGTCGTCTATCGAGCCGAGCAGCTCGAGCCTTTGCGCCGGGACGTGGCCCTCAAGATCATCAAGCTGGGCATGGACACCAAGCAGGTGATCGCCCGCTTCGAGGTCGAGCGCCAGGCCCTGGCCCTGACCGATCACCCGAACATCGCGCGGGTCTACGACGCGGGAGCGACCGAATCGGGCCGCCCCTATTTCGCGATGGAGCTCGTGCGTGGGATCGCCATCCACCGCTACTGCGACCAGCACGAGCTCTCGATCCCCGAGCGCCTGAGCCTGTTCATCGACGTCTGCCGCGCGGTGCAGCACGCCCACCAGAAGGGGATCGTGCACCGGGACCTCAAGCCCTCGAACGTGCTCGTCGCCGTGCAGGACGATCATCCGATCCCCAAGGTGATCGACTTCGGCGTGGCCAAGGCAACCACCGGCCGCCTGTCCGGCGTGACCCTGCACACGGAGTATGGACAGCTGCTCGGAACCCCGGCCTACATGAGCCCGGAGCAGGCCGAGATGAGCGGGATGGACGTGGACACGCGCACGGACGTCTACTCCCTCGGGGTGCTGCTCTTCGAGCTGCTCACCGGCTCGACGCCGTTCGAGGCTGAGCGTCTGCTCGAGGTGGGCCTGGCCGAGGTGCAACGCATCCTGCGCGAGGAGGACCCGCCGGCCCCCTCGATCCGCATCGCTCGCCTGGGCAGTGGCGCCCTCGAGCTGGCGCGCGTGCGCTGCCTCACCCCCGAGAGCCTGACTGCGCGGCTGCAGCGGGACCTGGACTGGATCACCCTCAAGGCCCTCGAGAAGGACCGCACCCGCCGCTACGCAACCCCCGACGCGTTCGCGGCGGACCTGCAGCGGCACCTCGACCGCCGGCCGGTGCTGGCTGGGCCGCCGAGCACGCTCTACGTGCTGGGCAAGTTCGTACGCCGCAATCAGGTGGCGGTGATGGCCGGCGCGGCGGTGCTCCTGGCGTTGATGCTCGGCGTCGCCTTCGCTGCGTGGAGCCTCGTGCAGGTCAGCGGCGAGCGGGACCTGGCGACCACGCGCCTGGAGTTCCTCGAGGACCTGCTGAACCATGACTTCCGAAACCTCGAGCCGGACGCCTTCGTGGCAGCGGTGCGCGAGGTGTTCGGGGACGACCATGGTGCCGTGGCCCTCGCCCTGGCCCTGGCGGCGCGGAGCGCCCAGGAGCTCGGTCAACTCGAACGGACCGAGGACTACCTGCGCGGGGCGCTCGCGCTCTGGAAGGAGCACAGCTCGGAAGGTCCGGCGGTGGTCCTCGCCCACACGAAGCTCGGCCAGCTGCTCCTGGACCGCGGCGAACTGGACGAGGCCAGGGTGCACCTGGACGCGGCCGCCCGCCTCGGAGCAGGACTCACTCCGAGGCCGCACTCGCTGCTCGCGGACGTGCACGTCGCCCGGGCCACCTTGCTGCGGCGCAGCGGCCGCTTCGCCGATGGGGCTCGGTCCCTCGAACGCGCGCTCGACGCGATGGAGGCCGCTGACCCCAACCAGCACGCGCGGCTGGGGCGCACCTATGAGCTGCTCGCGGAGCTGCACGACGCGGCGGGCAACAACTCCGCGGCGGCCAGCGCGCGCCGGGACGGGGTGAAGGAGATGGTCAAGGCCTTCCCCGACACGGTCGTGGCCGCCGACAAGCACCTCGCCCTGGGGCTCTCGTTCCGCCGACTGCCCGGCATCGGGGCGATCGGAGAGACCGAGGCTCAGCTGCGCACGGGCATCGAGATCTACCGCGAGCACCCGGCGCTGCGCGGCGTGCGCTATCTGACCGGGCTGGTCGGCCTGGCCGAAGAACTCGCCGACGGGGACCTGGCCGCGGTCGCCGAGAGCGAGGAGCTCTGGGCCGAGGCCCTCGAGCTCGGCGAGCAGCTCTATGGCGACTCGATGGAGCACGCCCAGCTGCTCGAGAAGCGGGTGGAGGCCCTGCGCGCTGCAGGACGAGAACATGAGGCCCTCGCCGTCGAAGGCAAGGCCTCCCTGGTGACCCAGGCGGCCCTCGGGGCGACCTTGAGCACCGACCGCGTGCGGAAGTACATCGAGCGGGCGGGTGCGGCCGCGGCTAGCGTGCTCCTACCGGAAGACGTCGGCGCCGAGGACTACGAGTTCGCCGGCCGCATGCTCGACCTGATGGTCGGCCTGGATCCCCTGGCCGGTCCCCTGTACTCCCTACCCAACCGGACCACGCGGGCCTCCTTGCGAGCCGGGGGGGTGGGTGAGGTCGCCGACCTGCTAGCCTTGTCGATCCTCTCGGCCCACATCGGCCAACGGGGCTGGGCCGTGCAGCTGCTCGACCGCGCACGCCCCCTGGCCGAGGTCGAGCCCGCCAAGACCAATCCCACGGTGCTCCGGCTTCTGAAGGAAGCCGAGGCCCTGCTCGCGGATTGAGCGCATGAAGACCCGACGCGCCCGCGCGTAGGCGTCCTCCACGTCCCACCCGTCCCCACTGCCCATCCCCCGAGGCCGATTTGGATCACGCTGTCCGACTGACGGGCGTCACTAAGACGTTCGGCAGCCACACCGCCGTCCGCGACCTGTCCCTCGCCGTCCCCGCCGGATCCCTCTACGGGTTCATCGGACCCAACGGCTCCGGCAAGACCACGACCATCCGCATGATCCTGCACATCCTGCACCCCGACCAGGGTGAGGTGGAGGTGCTCGGTCACCGCGAGACCCGCGCCGCCAACGACCTGGTTGGCTACCTGCCCGAGGAGCGCGGCCTCTACAAGAAGATGACCGTATCGCGGCTGCTGCTCTACTACGCGTCCCTCAAGGGCATGGGCAGCAAGGACGCGCGTTCGGCGATGAACGAGTGGCTGAAGCGCTTCGAGCTCGAGTCCTGGGCGGACAAGAAGGTCGAGGCCCTCTCGAAGGGCATGTCCCAGAAGGTGCAGTTCATCTCGA
>JAQBVH010000626.1 GCA_027623615.1 Planctomycetota bacterium
GGGGCCGGCGTGGTGCTCCTCGCCCCAGGCCGAGATCCTCACGCGGCTGTCATCGACCAGGAATTGACAGGCCCCGTGGGCACCGTTACACCTGCGCTCTCCGACACAGGCCGTCCGCTCAGTAGGACGGCGAAAGGACCCGCCACGGACGGGTCTCCCCGGTATGACCTTGCTGACGCTGACCGAGATCGCCGCATTGATCGGCGCACGCCTGGAGGGCGATGGCTCCCGTCAGGTTTCCGGGCCGGCTTCTCTCGAAGACGCCACGCGCGACGAGGTGAGCTTCCTGGCCGAGGCGCGCCTCGCCGCCCGCCTGGAGACGACGGCCGCCGCGGCCGTGGTCGTCGTGGATGGGGTCGCCCGCAAGCGCGACGACCTGGCGCTCCTGCACTGCGACGACCCGCAGCAAGCGTTCAACCGGATCGTCGAGGCCTTCGCGCCTGGCCGCACCGCGCCGACCCCCGGAGTGCATCCGACGGTTGTCCTCGGGGATGGTGTCGAGATCGATCCGAGCGCGAGCATCGGACCCTACTGCGTGCTCGGCCCGGGCGCGAGCATCGCGGCTGGCGTGGTCCTGCATCCGCAGGTCACGCTGGGGGAGGGCTGCGTGATCGGCGCGGGCAGCGTGCTGCATCCCGGCGTGGTCCTGTATGCCCACGTGACCATGGGCGCCGGCTGCATCGTGCACGCCGGGAGCGTGATCGGCGCGGACGGATTCGGCTTCGAGCCGACCCGTGCCGGGTGGATCAAGACCCCCCAGGGTGGCACGGTGATCATCGAGGACGAGGTCGAGATCGGCGCGAACGTCACGATCGACTGCGCGCGCTTCAAGGCCACCCGCATCTGCCGCGGCGTGAAGATCGACAACCTCGTTCACGTGGCCCACAACTGCCATGTCGGGGAGGGGGCCATGCTGATCGCCCAATCGGGCGTCGCCGGCTCTACCCGGATCGGGGCCCGTGCGATCCTGGCCGGCAAGGCCGGCGTGTCCGGTCATCTGGTGATCGGAGACGGGGCGCGCATCGGCGGAGCCGCGGCCGTCTTCCGTGACGTGCCCGCGGGGGAGGACTGGTGGGGCGTACCCGCGGTGCCCAAGGCCCAGGCCATCCGCCAGTGGAAGAACCAGGACCGGATCCAGCGCCTGAAGCGGGCCCTCCGGTCGATCGAGGAGCGCGTGGAGCGCCTCGAGGGTCGTCAATGACGCGGCGCCAACGCACCCTGCGCACGGCGGTCGAGGTCACGGGCATCGGTCTGCACTCTGGGTTGTCGGTCAACGTCCGGCTCCTGCCCGCGGGCACCGGCTCGGGCATCGAGTTCGTGCGCACCGACATGCAAGACGCGCCGAGCGTGCCGGCGCACATCACCTATCACTCGCCCAAGGACCGTCGCACGCGCCTGGTACGCGGGGGCACGGAGGTCGAGACGGTCGAGCACCTCCTGGCCGCCTGTCACGGCATGGGCATCGACAACCTGCGGGTCGAGATCAGCGGCTCGGAGTTCCCGGGCCTCGATGGCTCGGCCATGCCAGTGGTGGAGCTGTTCAAGCAGGCGGGGGTCGTCGACCAGCGCGAGGAGAGGAAGGTCTTCCGCGTCCTGGAGCCGGTCTACGTGCGGGACGGCAGCGCGACCCTGGTCGCCCTGCCCACCGACCGCGAGGGGCTGACGCTGCAGTACGTGGCGGCCTTCGACGAGCCAGGGGTGGACGGCGGCTCGTTCCAGATGGAGGTCGACCCGTCGACCTTCGAGCGCGAGATCGCCTCGGCGCGCACGTTCTGTCTGGCCTCGGAGGTCGAGGAGCTCCAGGCGGCCGGCCTCGGCAAGGGTGCTACCCGCGAGAACACGGTCGTGCTCGGGGACCCGGACACCAAGCTGCGCATGCCTGGCGAGGCAGTGCGGCACAAGATCCTCGACCTGCTCGGCGACCTGCAGCTGCTCGGCGCCGACCTGTGCGCCCACGTGATCGCTACCCGCTCGGGCCACAAGACGAACGCGATGCTCGTGCGCCGCCTGCTCGACATGATGCAGGAGGAGGAGACCGGCGGCCTGGTACAGCGCGAGTCCGGCATGGACGTCCGCGAGATCCTGCGCCAGCTCCCGCATCGTTATCCGTTCCTCATGATCGACCGCGTGATCGAGGTCGAGGGCTACCGCCGCGCGGTGGGCATCAAGAACGTCAGCATCAACGAGCCGTACTTCCAGGGGCACTTCCCCGACCGGCCGCTGATGCCGGGCGTCCTGCAGCTGGAGGCGATGGCCCAGCTCGCGGGCATGCTGCTCCTGCGCAAGCTCGAGTACTCGGGCAAGCTCGCCGTCCTCTGGTCGATCGACAAGGTCAAGCTGCGCGGCGGCGTGACCCCGGGCGACCAGCTCCGCATCGAGGTCGAGACCATGCGCAGCAAGGGCGAGACCGTTCAGGTTCGCGGGCAGGGCACGGTCGCGGGGCGACCGGTCTGCGAAGCCGTTCTGATGTTCACCATGATCGAGGCCTGACCGCAGAACCCATGGCAACCCGCATCCACTCCACAGCCGTGATCCAGGACGGCGCCCAGCTCGGCGTCGACGTCGAGATCGGCCCCTACGCGTTCGTTGGCCCCCAGGTGCAGGTCGGCGACCGCACGAGCATCGGCCCACAGGTCGTGATCGACGGCGTGACGGTCCTGGGCGAAGAGAACCGCATCGTCGGCCAGGCGAGCCTCGGCAACCCGCCCCAGGACCTCTCCTACAAGGGCGAGCCAACTCGCCTCGAGATCGGGGATCGCAACACGATCCGCGAGTTCGTGACCTTCAACCGCGGCACGGTCAAGGGTGGGGGACTGACTCGCGTCGGCAACGACAACCTGTTCATGGCCTGCTGTCACCTCGCGCACGACTGCGAGATCGAGGACAACGTTATCCTCGGCAACGGCGTGCTGCTGGCGGGGCATGTGCGGGTCGAGAACCGCGCCAACATCAGCGGGATGGCGGGCGCGGTGGCCTTCGTGACGATCGGCGCCTACGCCTACGTCGGCGCGATGACGCGCATGCATCGCGACGTTCCTCCGTACATGATCGTCGAGGGCCACGACAGCCGCGTGCGCGGCGTGAACGTGATCGGCCTCGAGCGAGCCGGGATCAACGGCGAGGACAGCGAGGCCCTGCGCGGGGCCTACCGGCGGATCTTCCGCTCGGGTGCGCCCCGCCGGCAGATCCTGGACGAGCTGGCCAAGGCCCCCCAGGACAACCCGTACGTGACCAACCTGATCCAGTCGATGCAGCGCACGGAGATCGGCTACAAGGGCCGCTACCGCGAGAGCCTGCGCGAGGACTTCACCCGCCT
>JAQBVH010000627.1 GCA_027623615.1 Planctomycetota bacterium
TGGCGCTATTCGACGTGCGCGCAGACGGGCACCTCGAGGCGACGTTCCTGACGACGCTCGGGGACTACCGCTATCTCGAAGGCGTGTCCGATGGGAACGGCCTCTCCCTCTCGGGCTTCGATGGCGCCCACGCGTTCCTGTTCCACGCGACGCGGGAACCGGACGGCTCACTCAAGGGCGACTTCTGGTCGCGCGACTCCTGGCACGAGACCTGGACCGCGGTGAAGGACCCCGAGGCCGCGCTGCCCGACCCGTTCGGGCTCACGACCTGGACCGGAGCGCTCCCGCTGGGCGAGCTGTCGTTCCCCGACGTGACCGGCAAGGTGCGCGCCCTCGACGACGCCGCGTTCGACGGCAAGGTGCGGCTCCTGGTCATCTTCGGGACCTGGTGCCCCAACTGCTACGACCAGACGAAGTACCTGAAGGAGCTGGACGAACGCTACGGCGCGAAGGGGCTCTCGATTCTCGGCCTCGCCTTCGAGTTCGGCGACGACCTCGCGCGCCAGACCGAGGTCGTCCGGCGCTACAGCGGCTACCACGAGCTCGCGTACCCGATCCTGATCGCCGGCACGAGCGACAAGCAGAAGGCGAGCGAGGCGTTCCCACTGCTCGATCGCGTGCGCTCGTACCCGACGGTCGTGTTCCTCGATGCCAAGGGGGAAGTGATCGCCGTGAACACCGGCTTCAGCGGTCCGGCGACGGGGGCGGCCCATCAGCGGCTGCGCAGCCGCTTCGAGTCGATCATCGAGGCGGGCCTTGCCGCGAAGGATTGACGCTCAACCCTCGCTGCGGACGTACTCGAGGGCGCGCTCCTGCAGCGCCTTGCTGCTCAGGCCGACCGCTTGCGCCTCGAGCGTGGCCTCTTCGATCGTGAGGCCGCCCTCCGTGGCCCGGTAGACCAGCCACACGGCGCCGACCCGGTTCGAGGACGCGCAGTGCAGCAAGAGAGGCTTCTTGCTGTTCGCGAGCAGCGTGCGCAGCTCGGCGAAGAGCTCGGGGGTCAGGTCGGCGGGTCGACCAACCTGGCGCTGGACGTAGGTCATGCCGAGCCCCTCGACCAGCGCGCGCTCGTCGAGGTCGGGTGTCTCCTCCTCGCGCCGCAGATCGATCACCGTCCGCAGGCCGTCGCGGCTGGCCTGAGCGAAGGCCTCGGCCGAGGGTTGCCCCGCCAGGAGGATTCCATCGCGCACGTGCAGGGGCTGAATCCCCTGGTAGTCGAGCGGCGCGAGGTCGTCGCTACCCATCAGCTCAGGGCTGGCGGAGGAGCCCTTGCAGGCGGGCAGGAGGGGACTCAGGAGGACGATCAGGAGGCTCAGGCGTGCGTGCATCGGGCTGGATCGGTTCGAGGCAGGTATCGCGGCGAAACGTCGAAGGCCGCCAGCTTGACCGATTACCGGGGAGGTCGTCGAATGGACCTGCCGAAAGAGTCCCCTGAAAGGCTCACCATGCTCACCTTCACCGCACTCGCCCTGACCGCCAGCCTGTTCGCGCCCGCGGCGCTCGTGGCCGACGATCCGATCCCCGACAAGGCCGTCGAGGTCAACATCGAGAAGTTGACCAGCGTCGACTATCGCGAGGGCGAGGACCTGCCCGACGAGATCACCGAGCTCGACGGGAAGCTGATCGAGATCGAGGGCTACATGGCCATCGGTACGCTCGAGGGCGTCGAGAAGTTCGAGCTGGTGCCCGAGGCCTGCGAGTGCGGGCGTTCGAAGGTCCAGCACTTCATCGACGTTTCGATCACCGAGGGGACGACGACCTTCAAGCCGGGTCGCATCATCCTCAAGGGCAAGTTCTCGGTGGGCGAGGTCGAGGAGGACGGCTTCGTCGTCAGCCTCTACCGGCTCGAGATCGTCTCGTTGGACGACGAGTGATCCTCGCCCTCGGACTCTTGCTGCTCTGCCCTGGGGCAGAGCTGGCCCGCGCGCGCCAGGACCCCCCGGCGAAGACAGAGGCCCAGGAATCCGAGCTCGACAAGCTCCTGCGCTCCGCCAAGACCGGGCGCGCGATGATCCGCCCCCAGGCCGCACGGCGTATCGTGCGCATGTGGTCACGGGGCGAGGAGGCTGACCGGGCCCCGATCGTCGAGCGGCTGGTCGCCGAGACCGGCGCGGACAACGACAGCCTCGCGGCCCTCGGGTCTGCCCTGATCGAGGTGCTGGGCGAGTTCGAGGACGAGCGCCTGCGCGCCAAGCTGTGGAGCGCCGTCGACGACCCGGAGTTCCCGTGGCGCCCCTACGCCGCGCGCGGGTTGGCGACCGCGACCACCGCCGCGGAGCTCGAGCGCTTCCGGCCCTTGCTCGAGGACCACATTGCCCCCGTGCGCTCCGCCGCGATCACCGCAATCCACACCCTCGAGGCCAGGCAAGAGGTCCCCGCCCTGCGTCGCCTCCTCGCGGACGAGGTCGACTTCGTGCGCCGCTCCGCCGCGGACCTGCTGTATCGCTGGGGCGAGAAGGACGCGCTCTGGTACCTCTTCGAGGAGCTGCATCGCGACGACCGCTTCTTCGATCGGCCGACCGGTCGCGAAGCGCGCTACCAGACCTACAACCTGATCTCGCGCCACCTCGACGATCTGGCCAACTTCGACGCCGGCAAGTCGCCCGAGCAGAACAGGGTCGTGCTCGCGGTCCTCGCGACCAAGGTGACCAAGCTCGCAGGAGCACGTCCGGAGCTTGCGGTCACCGCGCACGCCACCGTCCAGGACTACAGCGAGCTCATCGGACTCGAGGTGCGCTCCTGCCGGCGCGGGGAGCACTACCTGCGCTGGACGTCGGACGACCGGCTGCTGGTCGGCCTCGGCTCACCGGCGCTGGTGTCCCTCCCCGCGGGTACGGTCGAGGCCCTCATCGATTCCGGCAACAAGCGCACGAGCGAGGTCGAGCCCGGCATGGTCGGCTCCCCAGGTTGTGACCTGGAGATGCTGCACTGGCGCCACGTCGACGCGACGCAGATGTGGATCATCTCGAAGGGCCCGGAGTCGGTCGAGGACCTGCGGCCCGCGCCGCTCGACGTGTTCTACGCCGACCTGATCGCCACCCTCCCGGACGATGCGAGCGACGATCCGCGCCTGCACCGGCTGCGCAGTCGCGTGGTGTCGGCCCTGCAGTCGGTCGGCGGCGACCTCTAGCGCGGGATCAGCGGGCAACCCTGGGGCGCCTGCATCGCCGACGCTGGTGCCGTGTCCGGACTCGGCACCAGACGCTAGTGGTGTGATTCACTCTGATGGGGCATTGTCGACGGTTCGTACGGGATGCGATGCAAGGCGCGCCGACGACGCGACTCCTCTGCGAGTCTCGGAGGAG
>JAQBVH010000628.1 GCA_027623615.1 Planctomycetota bacterium
GCGGACATCATGGACTCGGGCGCGACCGGTGAGTTCTCGCTGCAGCTCAACCTGAGCGCCGTCCCGACCCCGCTCGGAGACGTCGCGATCCAGCCGGGTGAGACCTGGTACTGGCAAGCCTGGTACCGGGACAACAATCCTGCGCCGACGTCGAACTTCACCGACGGCGTCTGCATCACGTTCCTGTAGGCGGTCGCCGCCTCGACCTCGGGGCGACGCGGCTGCCCGAGCGCTGTTTGGTTCGAGGCTGCACCCGGCTCGCATGCACCCGGGCCAGAGCCTGCCTGCGCCAGTGGCCGAGCGCCCACGGAGCGCGGCGCTCCGCCCGGAGGTGCGGTGCTGGATCCCGAGGGCACGAACCCGGGCGGCGCCGGGCACGACGCTGGGCTGCCACGCCCGTCTCGGCTGGCCGCTCCCCCCCCGAGCAACTTGCCCCGCCGGCGGACCTTCGCTGCGCTGCGAGAGCTGGCAATCGGCCCGGTGGTGCTACGCTGCCGTGGATGCTGCGCCACATTCTCACGGGCTTCGCGTGTTGCCTCTTCGTGGGCTGTGGACCAACGACGCCGGACGGCAAGGACGAAGGGACTGGATCGGTCCCGACGCCCTCCCTGACCGCGGTCCCGATGCGCTTGGCGAGCCACCTTGCCGACGCCGAAATCCAGAGCCCGCTGCTTGAACTCACCGCTGCGGCCGGGCTCGAGTCCCTCGGGGAGCTGAAGCGCGCGGCGCTCCTCGAGGAGGACTTCGGCGCGTTCGATGCGGACGCCGCCGGCTGGCGACTGGGCTCGCTCAGCGGGGTCGAGGAGGGTGCGTTCGTCCTGCGCGAGCTCGGGCGCGGCGGCGTCTACGGCTGGGTCTTCCCCGCGGCGCCGAACACGCACTACCGCTTCGCGCGGCGCATCCGCTCGGGCGGCGATCCCGGCGCCGACTTCGCGGTGGTCGAGGCCAGCGGCGACGGCAACCTGGGCATCCGCGGGCCCTTCGACAATCACTACATGGCCGGGCGGGGCCTGGCCCTGAAGGTGCACTGGCCGACCGCGCCAGGCGCTGACGGATGGAGCGCTGGCGCGACCTCGTTCTTCACGACGCCCGCCACCCGAGCCCTCGCGGTCCTCGTGCGGCCCACCGTCAGCCAGGAGCTGGCGCGGCGCGACCGCAGTGAGCTGGCCTTCGACGACCTGCTCCTCGAGCGCCTCGAGCCGACCCCCGAGCAGGCGATCGCCCTGTTCAAGGGTCGCAGCCTGGCGCAGGGCAGCGACCCGGCCCTCGGTGTGGCCAAGTTCGGTCAGTTCCCACCGCTGGCCGAGATCGGTGAGGAGTACGACGCAGCGGACGGGAACTACTCGTACCGCACGGCGCTCTACGCCCCACCACCGACACGCTTGGCCTTCGTCGTCACGCCGCCGACCGACGCCTTCCTGCAGTTCGCGGTTTGTCTGGCGCGCGAGACCGCGCCGGAGGACGCGGCCCGCTTCGAGGTCGTCGTGACGACCGAGGACGAGGTCGCGCACCCGCTCTGGTCCCAGGAGGTCCGCGCGGCAGGTGAGGACTGGCGTTGGCACGCGGCGCGCGTCTCCCTGGACGAGTTCGCCGGGCAGAGCGTGCGGCTCGAGCTGCACACCTGCGCAGTCCGGGGTCACCCCCACCCGCTCTGGGGCCACCCCACCCTCGACGCGCCGAGCCAGTCCGCGGGTCCGCGCAACGTGATCCTGATCGCGGTGGACACGCTGCGCGCCGACCGGCTGTCGTGCTACGGCGCAGTGGGAGAGCTGACCCCGCACCTCGACCGGCTCGCCGCCGACGGCGTGCGCTTCGAGAACGTGGCGGCCAACTGCAACTGGACCTGTCCTTCCTTCGCCTCGATCTTCACGGGCGTGGTGCCGTCCCGCCACGGGGTGTTCTCCTACGGGCCACGCACCCCGCTGCCCCAGGGGCTCGGCACGATCGCGGAGCACTTCCACGCAGCCGGCTTCGCGACCCAGGCGATCGCGTACAAGCCGCCGCTGTACGACGGAGGCTTCGAGCAGGGCTTCGACATCGCCTTCAACGTCCCGCGTGAGATCGTGCGCGGAGAGGACAACCTGACCGAGGCGCTGGCCTGGCTCGAGGCCAACCACGACCGGCGCAACTTCCTCTTCCTGCACTTCAACGACCCGCATCAGCCGTTCACGCAGCCCGATGAGTACGTCACGGGATTCGGTCCCGACCCCGCCGAGCACGGCATGCAGCTGCCCTATTCGGTCTACACCTCCGGCTACCCGCGCACGGCGGGCCAGCGGGACGTGGTCCGCGGCCTGTACGACGGGGAGGTCCACTACGTCGACGATCGCATCGGCGCGTTCCTCGAAGCCTTGCGCGAGCGTGGACTCTACGACGACGCGGTGATCGGGTTCGTGTCCGACCACGGCGAGCAGCTCTGGGAACACGGCGCCTTCGGCCACGGCCCGAGCGCAGGCCTGAACACCTTGCACGACGAGACGATTCGCGTCCCGCTGATCGTGAAGCCGAGCGGTTCCTCCTCGGTGCGGGTCGCTCGGACCCAGGTACGCGCCTTCGACCTGATGCCGACCCTGATCGAGCTGGCCGGGATCGAGGTGCCGCGCGGCCTCGACGCCGCCTCGCTCGTGCCCTTGTTCGCAGAGGACGAGGACGACCGCGTCGCCATCGTCGAGACCACGGGATCGACCCTCGCCCTGCGCAGCAGCCGTTGGAAGTACCAGCTCGGCTACGGGCGGCAGCCCGAGGAGCAGCTCTTCGACCTCCAGGCAGACCCCGCGGAGCTCGTGGACCTCGCGCCGAGCGAGCCGGAGACGCTGGCGCAGCTCCGCCACGTGACGCTCGAGTACCTCTTCCTGCACCGGTCGGGTCAGTACGCGGTCCTGATCGATCGCGGGCCCGAGCCCGTCGGTCAGGTCGAGCTCACCGGCGTCCACAAGGCCTCCGCCCTGGCAGGCTTCGGGGTCCGCGTCCGGGAGGACAGCGCGAGCTTCGAGGGGGACGTGCAGGGCCCGCTGCGCCTGGCCGCCAGCTTCACGACGACCGGCGCGCTCGCCTGCGCAGGGCTGCAGGTCCATGCGACGCGCGCCTACGTTCGGGGCGACCTGTCCCGCCTCCTCGCGCAGGGCCCGGACGGTCTGCACCTCTTCGAGGGCCCGGCGCCGCTGGCCCGCAGCGAGGGACCCCGCGCGACGATGGATGCCCAGCAGCTCGAGCTCCTGAAGGCCATGGGATACGCGGGCAACGACGAGGGGGCCGAGGGCGCACGATGATCACTGCCCTGCTGTTGACGCTGCTGCCGCAAGCG
>JAQBVH010000629.1 GCA_027623615.1 Planctomycetota bacterium
TTGTTGCGCAGGGGTGGCGGGCAGAGCATGCCGCGCAGCGCGGTGCTCTTGCCCCCGGGACGCAACCACTCGGCCCAGTCGTCCTTCACCTCCGACAGGATCGGGAAGCCCTTCTCGCGCCAGTCCGGAAAGAGCTCGGCGATGCCCCTCGGGTCCATCACCGCCCCCGAGAGCGTGTGGTGACCGAGCTCCTCGGCCTTGTCGATGACCAGGATCTCCTTGTCCTCGATGCCGCGCTCGGTGAGCAGCCGCTTGAGGTGGATCGCGCAGGCCAGGCTGGCCGGGCCGGCGCCCACGAGCAGGACGTCGACGGGAAGCTCCTCACGCTCCACGTCGGCCACGTTGAGGGAGGTCACGCGCTCGGTCATGGGAGGCCTGGAGGGGCAGGAGGAAGGGCGCAGGGGCCCGGAAGCCACGCGCAGCGGGGGCTGCGCGGGGAATGGGGCGAGCAGGATACCAGGCTGGCTGCGGCACTGTCACGGGCGCCTGCGAGGCTCAGGAGCGGTCCCCGATCCAGTGGTGGCCGTCCCCGTAGACCTCCTTCTTCCAGACCGGCAGCCGCTCCTTGAGCGCGTCGATCAGGAAGCGGGCGGCCTCGAAGGCGGCGTCGCGGTGCGGGCTGGCGACGGCGATCACGACGCTCGGCTCCCCGACACCCACGACGCCGGTCCTGTGGGCGCAGAGCATGCGCAGGCGGCGCTGGTCGTCGTCCCCGAACTGCGCCAGGCAGTCGGCGAAGATGCGCGCCATCTCCGGGCCGGCCATCGCCTCGAAGGCCTCGTAGTCGAGCTCGACCACGTCCTGCTCCCGGTTGCGCTCGCGGGTCACGCCCGTGAAGCAGCAGACCGCCCCGCAGTGGGGTGCGATCACGCGCTGCTGGAGGGCGCCGGGGTCGAGGGGTTCGGCCGAGAGCATGAACACGCCCTGCTCGTAGGCGTCCGAGCCGCCGGAGACCGGTGGCAGGAGCGCGACCTCGCTGGTGGCGTCGAGCGCGGTCTCGGGCGGCGCGTACTCCGTCCCGACCACCCCGGCGACGTGGGCCAGGTCGCCGAGCTCCGGGTGACGCTCGGTGATGACAGCCTTGAGGCCGGCCAGGTCGAGGGGCTCGGGCAGGTCCTCCAGGACGAGCACGTCGGCCCCCGCGCGCTCGCGGAGACCGGCGAAGAGCCGCACCTCGAGGCGCACGGGGCTGCCCCCCCTAGAAGGGCGTGTCGTCGACGTCGAGGAAGTCCCCGCCGCCGCCGTGGGAGCCACCCGCTTGGGATTCACCGTCACCGTCACCGCCGCCGGCGCCGTAGTCGCCATAGCCGCCGGAGTCGGCCGCGGGGGCCGAGGAGGTCTGACGCTGGAAGCCGCCGCCGCCGCCCGCGGCGCGATCCTCGCGTCCACCGACGAACTCCCAGTTCTCGGCGACCACGTAGAGCTTGGAGCGCTTCGCGCCGGTGTTCTTGTCGTCCCAGGTGTCGAGGCGCAGCTCGCCCTCCAGGAACGCTGACTGCCCCTTCTTGTGGTACTTCTCGAAAGCCTCGCCGCGCTTGCCGAAGACCGTGACGTCGATGAAGGTGGCCTCCTCCTTCCACTCGCCCGACTGGCCGTCCTTGAACCTGCGGTTCACGGCCAGCCCGACCTTGCAGATGGCCATGTTGTTCTGGGTGTACCTGAGCTCGGGATCTCGAGTCAGGTTGCCCATCAAGATCACCTTGTTGAAGGAAGCCATGGATGCTCCAGCGCGCGGGGGGGGGATTCGGAGATTGGGGGGGCCGCAGCGGCGCCCGCCGCGGCTGCCTGAGTCTATCCGCTGGTCGAGTCGAAATCAGGTCGTGGATCGGGGGCGATCGGATCCGTAGGATCTGGCCTCCCCGGTCCCGAGGCCGGGGCCGGATCCTCCCTACCGGCCAACCTCCATGGCGTTGTCGAAAGTGACTGACCAACCCTCCGGACGCGAGCGTCGCCAGTGGCATCGTGCCCGTGCCGAATGGCCCATCACGATCGCCCTCGATGATGGCATCCACGAGGCCCGCATCCGCGACGTCTCCCGGGGCGGACTCTGCTTCTTCCTCGACCGCCCCGTGCGGGAGATGACGACCCTGCGGGTCGAGTTCGACCTCCCGGTCGAGTCCGGAGTGCGCCGCATCAGCGGCATGGGCGTGGTCGTGCGCAGCGAGCGCATCAGCCAGGTGATCGACCACTACGAGATCGCCGTGTTCCTCCAGGACATGGCCCAGCCCGATCGGGACACGATCGAGGCGTATGTCTCGCTGGCCCGCGGGTGATGGGAGCCCTCTGGGCTCCCCCTCACGTGTTTCTTGGCGCCGCACCTGACGTTGCCCCAGTGGGAGTACGGAGCCCGCGTCGTCACTGGCCCCGATCCTCCGGCGGTGAGTGGCAAGAAGTCGTGCGGCACCGTCCTCCCACTACACTCCAGAAAGCTACCCCCCCCTGGCCGCTTCAGCCCCTGACCACTAGCGCGCGCTCGATCCCCGCCAGGTCTCGCTCGAAGCGGACGCCCCTGATCTCGCGCAGGCGTGCTGCCTGGTCGAAGCCCAGCTCGATCGCCATCAGCCCGCCCGGCTTCAGCCAACGCTCCCGGCGGGCGACCAGCTCGCGCACCCAGTAGTCCGGGTCGCCGTCCGGCGCGAAGAGGGCCTGGTGGGGTTCGTGCTCGAGCACCTCCGGCGCGAGCTCGCCGGCCACTGCGCGGTCCACGTAGGGCGGGTTCGAGACGACCACGTCGAACGGGCCGCGTGCATCCCCCACCTCGAGGCCGTCCCCCTCGACCCAGAGGACCTCGGCGCCGCTGCGCACGCCGTTGTCCCGGGCAATCACCAGGGCCTGGGGCGAACGATCGACCGCCAGGACCTCGGCGCCCTCGATCTCGAGCGCCAGGGTGATCGCCAGGTTGCCGCTGCCCGTGCCCACGTCGAAGACCCGCGGCGCGCGGACGGCGCCGTCGCGCACGTGGTCGCGCGCCAGGTCGATCAACAGCTCGGTCTCGGGGCGCGGGACGAGGACGCCGGGGCCCACCCGGAAGGGCCGCGCGTAGAACTCGCGCTCCCCGACGATGTAGGCCGTCGGCTCACGCCGGCCACGGCGCACGAGCAGGTCCCGGGCACGGTCGATCTCATCGCCCTCGAGCGGGCGCTCGAGCTCCAGGAGCAGGTGCAACCGATCGAGGCCGAGGGCGTGCCCGACGAGCAGGTCGGCCTCGAACCGGGCCTCCGCGACCCCCTTGCGCTCGAGGAACTGGCGCGCCATCGCGACCATGTCCCCGACCGTGTGCGGTGTCGGAATCCCGGAGGAACCG
>JAQBVH010000630.1 GCA_027623615.1 Planctomycetota bacterium
TGGGCGACGGCGGACTCGCGATCGTGCACGACCACGAGGTCCTGGTGCACGTCGACCACATGAGCGGGGAGCTCTCAGCGTCCGACCGCCCCGGCTCGCACACGTTCGTGCCCTGGCTCGAGAGCGTGGTCAAGCTCGACCGCCGCACCCTGCGCTACGTGATGGGCACGGGTGACCTCGACGGCGTCGATCGCTGCGCGCCGGCGCTGGTGGTGCGCGGTCGCGACGGCGCGAACTACGCCTTCGGTCGTGTCGAGATCCAGGCCGCCCTCGACCCTGCACGGGCCGATGTGGCGCTGGTCGATCACGGCGGCGACCCGGAGGAGCTGCTGGCCTGGGTCGATGCCTACGCGCGGGGGAAGCTGCGCGACGCCTTCGGGGTGTTCACCCCGCGGGAGATCGTGCTGCCCGACAACAAGCAGAAGGCGACCGAGGCTGCGTACCGGAGCCTCACCGCCGCGCTCGCGAGGCATGGGATCCAGGTGCTCGAGCTGTCGGTGTCCAAGCCCCAGTTCGCGCCGAAGTACCAGGAGACGATCGACCGACGCAAGGTGGCGGAGCAGGACGTCGAGCGCCTGAAGCGTGAGCAGATCGAGCTGCAAGCCACCGCCCAGGACCGCGCTCAGTCGGTGACCGCCATCGAGGAGCGCAAGGAGGCGCTGCTCGTGCTCGAGCTCAAGGAGGCCATGCGTCAGGCCGAGCGCGCCGACAAGGAGATGCGCGCGATCGCGCTGCGTGACGCCGAGGACAGCGAGGGCGCCGCCCTCCTCAAGCGTGACGAGGACCTGGCCCGCGCCAAGGTCATCGAGTCGCGCCACCACGCCGACGCGGAGGCCTTCCGGGCGCGTCTGGCGGCGATCGAATCCCAGGGCGAGCTCGCCGTGCGCGCGGCCCTGGTCGAGCGGCTCGGCACGATCACCTTCGACATCGTGCCCTACGAGGCTCCCAAGCCAAGCACCGACGTCCACGCCAAGCAGGCGGCGCAGGGAACCTGGCATGACTGAGCGCACCTGGTGGACCCGACTCAAGGGCTTTCTCGGCGACCTGATGGGCTTCGTGATCGAGGCCGGCACGGCGCTCGGCCGACAGTTGCGCCGCGCTGGTCGCTGGCTGCGGCCGCGGTTGAGCAGCCTCTGGGAGCGGATGAGGCCCAGGGTTCTCCTCGCCCTCGTCTGGCTCGCGGTGCGCATGCAGCGCGCGCGCACGGTCACCACCCGCGTGGCCCGCGTGGCCTGGGCATGGATCGTGCGCACGGCAACCCGGCTGCGCTCCGGCCTCCTGCCGCGCGTGCGTCGGCCGGCCCTGATGGCTGCGCGCACAGCTCTGATCGCGTTGATCCTCGGCGCGAGCTGCCTCGGTGTGCTGCAGCTCGGCCTGCACCGCACTCCCGTGGGCTCGATCGCCGTGCGGCAGATCGAGTGGGGCGGCTCGGGCGTGGTCGAGGGCGACCATGGCGCCGGCCTGCACCGCACCTTGCGTGGGCGGGACGCCTGGTACCTCTTGCCCGCCGGCACCGAGCGCATTGCCTTCTCCGGCCCGGAGGAGGGCGGCACGCATCAGCCTCTGGAGGTGGCGACCCTCGAGGGTGAGGCCTGCCAGGTCAGCGTGGTCGTGCCCTACCGTGTGCGCCCGGGCAGCGGTTGGCGCTTGATCGCGGACGGCCTGCGACTCGACTACCACGAACGCGCGGTGGCGATCTGCAGACGGGTCCTGCTCGAGGAGCTGGGCAAGCTGTCGGCGGAGGCTTATGCCGACCCCTCGGCGCGCAACCGGGTGGAGGAGGACGCCCTGGCGCGCCTGGACATCGAGCTCGGCGGCGCGCACCTCGAGCCCCTGGACGTGTGCATCGGCACGCTCCTGTTCAACGCGACCTACGAGAAGAAGATGCTCGAGAAGCAGCTCGCCGAGCAGGACGCGCTCAAGCAGGAGGCCGTCGCCATGCGCAAGGCGCAGGAGCGTGAGAACGAGGCCGAGCTGCACAAGCTGCAGGACGCGGAGGCGCAGCTGATCCAGCTCTACGCCGAGCGCAAGGAGAAGCTGCGCGATGCCCACGACGAGGGGGTGCGCGAGCTGGCCCGCAGCGCCAAGGCCGACACCGCGCGCATCACCTCCCTCTCCAAGGTACGAGTGCTCGAGGCCAAGAACGCCGGTGAGCTGGCCCTGGCCGGGGCCGAGGACCTGCGCCAACGCCTCCACGACGAGGCGCTCGAGTCCGCGGGTGGTCCGCTGCACATCGCCCGCGAGGCGGCGGAGAACCTGCGCTTCGGCAAGGTGACCCTGAACTCGAACGACCCGCGCGTGCCGAGCGTGCTCGACCTGGACGAGCTCGTCAGCCTGCTGATGGGCAAGGCCAGGGGCCTGTAGCCGCGATCAGGGCGAGACCGAGACCTCGAGGCCGGTCGCGCGCCGGATCTCCGCCGCGAAGCCCTCGAGCCACTCGACGGGCAGGGCGGACAGGCGCGGCGCTTCGGGTTGGTGCGAAGGCCGCGCCAGTCCGTAGAGCAGGACGTCGCGCAGGTTCGCTCCGGCGGCCTGCACGCGCAGGACCGAATCGATCCAAGCGCCGCGCTGCGCATCGCTCGGGGCGCGGCCGTCCCAGGCCATCGCGATCGTCTGCAAGCGCACGGGGGCGAGCTCCGCGGCGAGGCGCAGGCGCTCCTCGGCCTGCTCGTTCGAGACGTTCGCGTCGTTCCAGCGGGCGCGACCCTCGCGGGTGCCGCTGTCCCACTTGAACCAGACCTCACCGCCCAGGCGCGCGAGGTGACGCAGGCCCTCCTGGACCGGCGCCTTGTGGACCTGGGAGCCGTTGGTGATCAGCACGAGGGCGAGCTGGCCGAGCAAGCCGAAGCTCGCGAGCACCGCCTCGACGACGCCGATCGCCTGGACGAACTGGGGCGAGGTCGTCGGCTCCCCGTCGCCGGAGAAGGCCACGTCGTTCAGGCGGCGCGCACCCTCCGGCGCGTTCTCGGTCAACCAGTCACCCGCCGTGATCTGCGTGAGCAGCGTGGTCAGCTCCCGGCGCAGCAGCTCGAGGTCGATCTCGGGCCCCGCGCCGCGGGTCAGGTTCGGCACCTGGCAATAGACGCAGCGCCAGTTGCAGGCCTGGTTCGGGTTGAGGTTGATGCCCAGCGACACCCCGCGCGCCCGGCGCGACACGACCGGATAGACGTAGCGCATCCCAGCGGCGTCGCGGTCGTGGTTCGAGGTGGTCAGGGCCATGCAGCGCATGCTAACCCTGCGCCCGCCGCGGTTCTCACCGGGGACCGGCAACCGACCGCCTCGGGGCGCGGGGTGTCCGAGGAC
>JAQBVH010000631.1 GCA_027623615.1 Planctomycetota bacterium
CTGGGCCAGGAGCGCGGCGGAGGTGCCCTCGACCGCTGCGACCGAGGCAGCCAGCTCGGCGCGCGCGCCGACGAGCTGGTCGAACTCGGCGTCGGTCATCGGCTCGGGCGGGCCGAGGGTCAGCGACGCGAGGATGCGCGATACTTCGAGGAAGAGCCGCCGCGTGGCGACGAGGTCTCCCGTGATCTGCGGCGCGCTCACGCCGCCGAGGCGACGTTCGACGGTGAGGTAGACGCCGTCGACCTCACCCTCGAAGAGGAGCTCGGGGTAGGGCACGCCAGGGAAGCGTGGCACCTCGTGGCCGAGGAAGCGCGCGTGCGTGCGTGTCAGCACCTCCTTGTTCGGGCTGAAGGGGAGGTGCAGCGCCCATCCGCCTGGCGCATCCGGTTCGCCGAGCAGGATCACCCCGGTGTTGCTGCGGGTCGCGACGAGGTTCTCGAGCGGGCCCGGGCGTTCGCCGATCCGTCCTGCGAGTTCGTCGAGCATGCGTTCGAGGCGCGTCGAACCTGCGCCGCCCGCGAGGAGGGCATAGCTCGGCGTGAGCAACGGAAAGAGCCCGAGCCGCTGCGCGATCATCTTCGCGCGGTTCGTGCGCTCCTGCGGCCCGACGGTCAGGCGCGGCGTCGGCGCATCGAGGCCGACGACATGGCTGAACTCGTGGGCGTGGGGGTAGACGGCGAAGGCGCGCGTGCCCTCACCGAGCAGCTGCCTGTACCCGCGCAGGGTGCGCTCTCCGCGTTCGGGCCGCAGGACAGCGCGCGCCCACTCGAACGGGCCGGGCACGTGGAACTCCCCGCGCCGCCCCGTCGAGCGCTTGTAGGCGAGCCGGTTGTCGGCCACGAGCACCCGCTCGCCGCGCCCGACCCGCGCGAGCTCGGTCGCGGCATGCCCCCAACCCGTGGCGGGGCTGGGCGCGCCGCCCTCCTGGACGACCAGGTCGAAGGCGTCGTCCTGGAAGGGCAGGCGTGGGTCGAGACCCAGGCACACGTGCTCGACTCGCCCAGGGGTAAGCTCGTCGTCGCGCACGGCGGCGAAGGCGACGCGGTCCGCGTCCGGATCGCCGACCGTCACCCGCCAACCCAGCTTGGCCAGCGCGGTGACGGAACCCGAGAGCGCGTTGCCGAGGAACAAGGCGCGGCCGGGCTCGCCGGTCAGGAGCAGCGCCCATGCTCCGCGGCTCTCCTTCAAGAGCAGCATCACGGCGTTGGCCGCGTCGGGCGCGAGGGTCAGGAGCAGCTGCTCGAGGGTCGCCTTGTAGGTCGCGCCTGCGCCGTGCCTGGCCAGGGCGGAGGCGATCGCCTCGGGGTCCGCCGGTGCCGGATTCATGCGCCGCTCGTATCCGCGCCGGTCAGGCCGGCGAGGGCCAGCACAGGCAGCGCCAGATGCAAGCCGAGGAGCCACGTCGCCTCGCCGAGGACGGACCCGGCGCAGATCGCGCTGACGAGGAGCACTGCCCAGAGGCGCTCACGATCCGGACGGGCGAGGGGCGCGATCGAGCGCTGTCCGAGGAGCAGGCCGCCGACGCCGAGGGCTCCCCAGAACCCCACCCAGGTCGGGGTGAGCGGGTCGAGGCCGAACCAGCCCATGCGTGGCGCGAGGTCTTGCAGCGCGAGCGGAACCACTCCGCCCAGGAGCGCGGCGAGCAGCGGGCCCCAGGCACGCTGCCAGCCGGCCGGATGCGACGCGAGGAAGAGCGCGACCGTCGCGAGGCCGCCCACCCAGACGAGGCGCGGGTCGAGCAGGGCACAGCCGACCGCGGCGAACAGGGCCAGGGCGAGCCCTCGCTCGTCAGCGCGCCGCGTCCACGCCGCGCCGCCGACCCCGAGCAGGGTCAAGGTCGGCCAGGCCGTGTCGAGCGCGGGCAGCAGGGGCGGCAACTCGACCACGACCGGCGTCCAGAGGAGCACGGCCACGAGCACGGCGCGGGCCGTCGGGTGACGCCGGAGGCCGCGGCCCCCCTCGAGGAGCAACACGCCGATCGCGGCGAGGTTCACGCCAGCCTCGAGGTCGTCGGTCCAACCAGCGCGCATCGCCGCCGCAAGGATCAACGCACGTGCGAGCCAGGTGAAGCCCGTCGGTTGCACGGGCATCGGCTCGGTGCGTGGCGTGACCCGGCCGGGTAACAGGGCGATCCGCACGACGGCGAGCACGACCCACGGCACCAACAGCCACCAGGTCGGCGGTGCCACATCGAGCACCGCCAGCCATTCCCACTCCGCGGCGAAGGCGATCAACCCGAGCACGTGGCTCGCGGCCCAGGTCGCGGGCAGCTCACCCAGCCCATGACCGCCGGGACGACCCGCCGGCAGCAGGGAGAGGACGACTCGACCGACTCCGAAGAGAGCGATCAGCGCGATCCAGGGGGGCAACAGGTCGAACGGTGTCACGAGCAGCGGGCGCAGGGTACCTGCTAACGTGGGGCCGGAGACAGCCCACTGCGCGTCGCGATTCATCAGTTCGACGTCCGCGAGGACGATTGGCCGGGCAACCTCGCCTCGGTGGAGGCGGGGTTGCGCGCGGCCGCGGACGCGGGCTGCCGCCTGGTCGCCCTGCCGGAGATGTGGCCGACCTCCTTCACGGCCGGGGTCGACGAGGACGCGCTCGCGGCGAGCGAGCGTGCCCTCGACGCGGTCGCGCAGCTCAGCGGCGAACTCGGCCTGGTGGTGTGCGGCACGGCCTACGGGCGCACGGACGGCGACCGGCCGACGAACCGCTTCCACGTGTTCGATGGGGGCGCGCTCGTCGGGGGCTACGACAAGCTGCAGCTGTTCTCGCCGACCGCCGAGCACCTGACCTTCAGGGCGGGCGAGGCGCTGCCGGCGCCGGTCGAGACCTCGGTCGGACGACTCGCGCCGGTGGTCTGCTACGACCTGCGCTTCCCGCTGCCGCTGCGGCCGCTGCGCAGGGCTGGGGCGGAGCTCTGCGTGTGCTGCGCCCAGTGGCCCGCGTCCCGTGCGTCCCACTTGCGAGCGCTCGTGCTCGGCCGCGCGGTCGAGGGTCAGTGGCCGCTCCTGGCGGCGAACCGGACCGGGACGTCGATCGTCGGTCGGCGCCGCATGGAGCTGGAGTTCCCCGGCAACTCCGTGATCGTCAGCGCGGGAGGCGAGGTCCTCGCGGAGGGCGCGGGCGCCCCAGGTCTGGTGCTCGCCGAGCTGGACCTCGAGGCCGCACGCGAGCTCCGCCGGCAGGTCCCCGTGCTCGACGACGAGCGCCGGGACCTCTGAACGGACCCACCCACCGGGAGACCGGGGCGCGCCGGTCAGCGTTGCGGCTCGATCACGAAAAGAACCGAGGGGCC
>JAQBVH010000632.1 GCA_027623615.1 Planctomycetota bacterium
GCCCAGGACGCGCCGCCCGCCACCAAGCTCCAGACGACCGAGGGCATGGATCCCGAGGTGGTGTCCCATCTCGATGCGCTGGTCGCCAAGGTGGACGCCAACCCCAGGGACGCCGAGTTGCACGCGGACCTGGGCCTCGGCTACGAGGCGAACACGCTCTTCGAGCCGGCGCTGCGGTGCTACAGCATCGCGGCGGTGATGCTCCCCGACAAGCCGGAGTGGCGCTATCGCCTGGGCCGCATGCTGCTGGCAGTCGGCGAGCTCGAGGCTGCCGAGAAGGAGCTGGCCATCGCGGCGGACGCGCTGAAGAACACGCCGGTCATCCAGGCCTACCTGGGCTCGGTGCGACTGGACCTGGGCGACATCTCCGGCTCCGAGGCCGCGTGGGCAGCGGCGATCGCCGGCGAGGCCAAGCAGCAGGGGGTCGTCTTTCCCTCGAGCCGGGTCGGGATGGCGATGGTGCGCTACGCGCAGGAACGCTACGAGGAAGCCGCGGCGCTCTGCCGCGAGGCGATCCAGCATCAGCCGCCCTACCGGCACGCGCACTACCTCCTGGCGATGTGCCTCTTCGAGCTCGGGAACGATGACATGGCCGAGCTCGAGCTGGCCCTAGGCATGAAGGCCTGGCCCCAGTTCCCGACGGACCCGCACGCTCCGCGTCTGGCCGCTCACGCGAAGGGCTACCACCACCGCATGATGACGGTCGAGAACCTGCTGGTCGGCGGTCAGGTTCAGCAGGCGCTGATGATGGTCCAGGCCGTCATCACCGACCGCCCCGAGGACGCCATGGCCTTGAACGTGCTCGCCAAGTGCCAGACCGCGCTCGGGCAGCAGGCCCAGGCGATGGAGACGCTGCTCAGGAGCGAGCAGGTCGACGACACGAATGTCGACACGAAGATCCAGCTCGCGGTGGCCTTCCTCAACAAGGCCATGGGCGAAGTCGACCCCGAGCAACGCGCCGCGACGGTCGCGGAGATCATCGCGCGAACGACGGCTGCGCTCCAGCTGGCGCCGCGGCAAGGTCGCTCGCATTTCTATCACGGCTTCGCGCTGCTCGCGCAAGGTAACGGGCAGGCAGCGTTCGACGAGATGAGCCTCGCGCTGCGCCTCGGCTGCGACGAGCCCCAGCTCTACCGGCAGCTGACCACCCTGGCCGCCCAGATGAACCGTCTGCGCGACATGGTCGCCTTCGCGGAGCGGAACGTGGCGCAGAACCCCCTCGACACGGGTGCCCGCCAGCTGCTCATTCAGGCCTACTTGACCGACAAGCAACTCGACGAGGCCGAGGCGGCCGTGACCAAGCTCGAGACCTTTGGGGATCCCAACCTCGCGCAGTGGATCCCCCAGGTGCGCCGCTTCATCGAAGTGGAACGCGCCAAGCTCACTCCCCAACCCGGGCCTCCCTTGGACGAGAAGGACCAAGGCCCGACCGCACCGGTGAAGGACGGCGGCGAGAAGCAGCCCAGCAGCGACAAGCAGCCCAAGTGACCCCTATGTCTCTCCAACGCATCGCGCTGCTCGGCGCCCTCTCCTCCCTCTCGCTCGCCCAGGACAGCGCCCTCTGGTTCGAGGAAAAGGGCGCAGCGCTCGGCCTCGACTGGGAGCACGTCGCCGGCGCCCGTGACGACCGCCACTGGTTCCCCGAGATCATGGGCGGCGGCGTCGCCCTCGTCGACTTCGACGGGGACGGTGACCTCGACGTCTACCTGATCCAGTCCGGCCGACTCGACCCGCAAGAGGGCGAGGTGGTCCCGACCAACAAGCTCTATCGCAACGACCTGCCGGTCACGAACCCCGAGACCGGGGAGCTGATGCCCTGGCGCTTCGTCGACGTGACCGACAAGACCAAGGTCGGCGACACCGGCTACGGCATGGGCGTCGCCTGCGGTGACTTCGACCAGGACGGGGACGTGGACATCTACGTCACCAACGTGGGCGAGAACGTCTTCTACGTGAACGACGGCCGGGGCAGGTTCAAGAACGACGCCAGGATGAAGGGCAACGACGCCCGCTGGGGAACGAGCGCGGGCTTCCTCGACGTCGACCTCGACGACGACCTGGACATCTTCCTGGTCAACAACTTGAACTGGGAGGTCGCGGTCGAGAAGGAGTGCGTCAACTACCGCAAGCAGGTCGACTACTGCAGCCCGGAGAACTACAACGCCCACTCGACCGACGGTATCCTGCTGCTGGGCCGTCTCGGGTACCAGGACGCCGCCGCCCGCGTCGGTCTCCCGGGAACGCCGGCCAACGGCCTGGGCCTCGCGATCGCCGACTACGACCGTGACGGCGACCTGGACGTCTACGTCGCCAACGACGCGACCCCCAACGCCCTCTGGCGCAACGACGGCGGTCGCAGCTTCGGCAAGGCCGAGAACAACGGCTTCACGGACGTCGCCCCCAGCTCCCTGTGCGCCGTGAACGCCCAGGGCACCCCTGAGGCCGGCATGGGTGTGCAGTGGGTCGACATCGACCAGGACGGCTGGCTCGACCTGTACATGACCCACCTGCGCAAGGAGACGAACACCTTCTATCGCAACGGGGGCAAGGGCAGCTTCCGCGACATGACCACCCGCATGGGCGTCGCCCAGGCCTCGGTCAAGTTCACCGGCTTCGGCGTCGGCTTCCACGACTTCGACCACGACGGCTACCTCGACTTCTACGTCGCCAACGGCGCCGTGCAGGCCTGGGGCGTGGACGAGCAGTCCTGGTTCGCCGAGCCGGACGCGGAAGGCAAGATCCCCGAGGGCAAGGTCCGGGACACCGGCGACCGCTACGCCGAGCCCAACCAGCTCTTCCGCGGCAAGGGCAAGGTCAAGTTCGACTACCTCGGCGAGGGCACCGCCTCGCCCGTGATCGGCACGAGCCGCGGCGCGGCCTTCGGAGACCTCGACAACGACGGCGCCGTCGACATCGTGGTCGTCGACCGGGAAGCACGGGTCAAGCTGCTGCACAACGTGGCGCCCAAGGAGGGCGGCTTCGTCGGTCTGACCCTCAAGGTCGGCCGCGGGGCGAACTCCCAGGGCGCGCTGGCCAAGCTGACCACCGTCACGCAGGACGCCGAGGGCGCGATCACCTCGACCCGCGTGCAGTGGCGCCTGGCGCACCCGGCCTACAGCTACCTCTGCTCGAACGATCCCCGAGTGCACTTCGGCGTGCCCGCGGGTGAGGTCATCGGCAAGCTCGAGGTGATCTGGCCCGGCACGACCGAGCCGGTCGAGGTCGCGCAGCCGGGCTTGAACGTCTACAGCGTGATCACCAAGGAGTAGAACTCAGCTGGAGTGCGAGAGCGCGCG
>JAQBVH010000633.1 GCA_027623615.1 Planctomycetota bacterium
CGGCGTAGACCAGGCGCTTGAGGCCCGCGCTGATCGCGTCGACGTCGTCGATGAAGTCGGAGAAGATCGCGGTGATGCCGCGCCGGCGCAAGCGACTCGCCAACCACCCGAGCACCTGGCCCACCGCCGTGGGGCCTCCGGGAGCGGCCTCCTCGAGGGTCTTGAAGATCGCGACCTCCTGGGGCGTTCCGTTGCCAGGAGGCACCTTGGCCCGGGCCTCACTGTCGAAGACGACCAGGCCCGCAGTGTCCCGTTGCGCCAGGACCAGGTGCGCCAGGGCGGCGGCGCACCAGCGTGCGTAGTCGAGCTTGGTTCGGCCACGCGAGCCGAACGCCATCGACTCGGAGACGTCGAGCAGGATGTTGCAGGAGAGGTTCGTCTCCTCGACGTACTCCTTGACCACCAATCGGTCGGAGCGCGCGAACACGCGCCAGTCGATCGCGCGCAGCTCATCGCCCGCGGAGTAGGGCCGGTGCTGCGCGAACTCGACCGAGCTCCCCCGGTGGGGGGAGCGGTGATGGCCGGCCATGAACCCCTCGACCACCTTGCGCGCGACGAGCGAGAGGTGCGAGAGGCGATCGAGGACGGCGGGGTCGAGCCCTGCGTAGTTGATGGTCATGGAGTCGCCGAGGGATCAGCCGCGCGCGTCCGCGACACCCGGGACTCCGGCGGCGACGCCGTCACCTGGCTGGATCTCCTCGAGGAGGCGGTCGATCACCTGGTCGGAGTCGATGCCTTCGGCCTGGGCCGTGAAGTTGGTCAGGATGCGGTGACGCAGCACCGGGTGGGCCACGGAGCGCACGTCCTCGACCGCCACGTGGGTGCGGCCCGCGATCGCGGCCTGGGCCTTGGCGCCGAGGATCAGGTACTGGCTGGCGCGCGGACCGGCGCCCCAGGTGACCCACTCCTTGATGAAGTCGAGCGGGGTGTCCGAGCGCACGCGCGTGCCGCGCGTCAGGGCGAGCACGTAGTCGTAGATCGAAGACGCGACCGGAATCTCGCGCACGGTCTGCTGGAGCTGACGCAGCTCCTCGCCGCTGACGACGCTGTCGACCTCGGAGGTCGCGGTGCCGGTGGTGCGCTCGAGGATGGCGCGCTCCTCATCCCGGCTCGGGTAGCCGACCTTGACCATGAACATGAAGCGATCGAGCTGGGCCTCGGGCAGCGGGTAGGTGCCCTCCTGCTCGATCGGGTTCTGGGTCGCCAGTACGAAGAACGGGTCGGGCAGGGGGTGGGCGGTGCCGCCCGCGGTGACCTGGCGCTCGACCATGGCCTCGAGGAGGGCCGCCTGGGTCTTGGGCGGCGTCCGGTTGATCTCGTCCGCGAGCAGCACGTTCGTGAAGATCGGGCCGCCGGCGAAGCGGAACGAACGGGCCGAGGTCTCGGGGTCGATGTGCAGGAGCTCGGTGCCGGTGATGTCCGACGGCATCAGGTCCGGCGTGAACTGGATGCGATTGAAGTCGAGCTCCATCGTCCGCGACAGGCTCGAGATCATCAGGGTCTTGGCCAGCCCAGGCACCCCGACGAGGAGGCAGTGGCCGCGGGTCAGGATCGCGAGCAACAGCTGGTCGAGGACCTCGTCCTGACCGACGATGACGCGCGCGAGCTCTTGCTTCATGCGCGCGTGGACTTCACGCAGCCGCTCGAGGGAAGCTTCCAGCATGGGGTGGGGTGGGTTGGGGTTCGAAAGAGTCGGGCGTCCGCGGGAGCCGGGAGAATTGGAAGAACGCCCCATGCCCCCCGTCGTCGGTCCCTGAGGTCGGGACCAGAGGGATCAATCTACATCGGGGGGTTTGACCCCCCAAGGTTCGCACGGAGATATACGTCCGAGGCGCCGAGGTCTCAGGAGAACGGAACTCCAACACTGGCCGCCCGAGGTGAAACTCTTTGCGCCGCGGAGCGGCCCTGGGCGGCCGCCGCAGGCCTCGCCGAATCCACGGATTCGCCGACGTTCGCGCCGACCACCCAGAACCACGGTGCTCCACACCGCGACGCAGGCAGTTTCACCACGCACGCTGGGGATCCGAGGCCGTGACGCGGCCTCCGCCCGGAACGCCAGGTGGGACCTCCAACGGCATGCTGCCGCCGGAGGTCCCGGGCTTCACTCCCCCCCGTCCACCCCGCGCATGGGCTCGGAGCCCGAGCGCGGGAGGGGCGTGGTCTCAGTGCGACTCACTCGGGGGCACACTCCTGGGTCTGGTAGTCCTCGATCGTGCCGGACGAACCGCCGTAGTCGCAGTCGCAGTTGGGCAGGGCAAAGCCGGTGTCGAAGATGATGGTCGCGTCGGCGCAGTCGCAGTCGAGGCGCACGATCTCGAGCTGCTCGTCGTAGACGCAGCGGTGACCCGCCAGCTCCTCACCCTGGCACTTCTGGTGGTCGGGGAAGACCTTCACCCACTTGGGGCAGCGCTTGCCGAGCAGGTCTAGGTCGTAGCCGAACAGCTGGAAGCCGAAGCCGCAGCGCTTGGTCTTCGTGGATTCCTCCTCGTGGCCCGGGACGTCGGTGGCGCGCTCGTCGGTGCAGTCCTGAGCGAGGGCGGCCGCTGCGCAGCCAAGGGTCAAGAGCAGGGTCGTAAGGGTGCGAACGATCATGGTTCTCTCCAGGTTCAAAGGGATTGCGGCTGGGGATGGTCGGTGGTCGGCTCAGCGCGCGTCGATCTCCGCGAGCTCCTCGGGGGTGAGGTGATGCTCGAGGTGACGTCGTGCGAGGCGACGCTCGCGCGCCGGCCAGTTCGGGTTGCTGGCCATGTCGACCAGCTCGGTCAGGCTGCGCTCGTGCAGGTCCTCCTGGTCGCTGCGGCCGGCGCGCAGGGCCAGGTTCGAAAGGGCCGTGATCGAGTCGGTGGTCGCCAGTCCGAAGAAGGGGTCCTCGGACTGGTCCCGCCCGAGCAGGATCGCGTCGAGGGTGGCGCTGTTCGGCGCGCGCAGGCCGAGGGTCAGCGTGACCAGGGCCTGGCCACGCACCCCGCGGTCGGGGTCGCTGCGGGCCACGTCGAAGAGGGTCGTCGTATGCTCCTCACCGTCGAGAGCGCCGACGATCCAGCGCCGCTCCATGGCGTCGCCACCCGCGACGAGGCGGGCGTCATAGGCCTCGAGCAAGGCCTCGACTCCACCGCGCCGCGTCGCCACCTGTTCGAGGGCGCCGAGGCTCTGCGGATCGAGGTGGGGGACGAGCGACTCGATCGCGAGGCCCACCGGCGCCGCCGCGCCGATCGCGTCGAGCAGCGCGGCGCGCAGGTCGGCGCCCGTGCCCGGGTCCTCGAGCCGCAGCCCGGCCAGCGCGAGGAATGAG
>JAQBVH010000634.1 GCA_027623615.1 Planctomycetota bacterium
GGACTTGAAGAGGTCAACAACCTCGTCCTTCGAGAGCTTGCCCTCGCCTCGTCCGGTCGTGTGCTCGGTCGCGAGGTCGAGCAGTTCCTTCTCGTACTTTGTGCCGTCGATCGTCGTGTAAGCCATGGGGATGGTCTCTTGCTGGGGGGTCTGTCCGTCCGGCCGCGGGCTCCAACACCGCGACGTCGAGCGCCAAGCTAGCGAGTCCCACAAGGCCCGAAGCCGGTTCGAGGGGATGCCCCAGGAATCTGACCTCATCGTCATCCTCCAATCGCGGTTCGGAGTGCCGCGGTCGGTGGGTCAGCGGGGCCAGCGGCGGAGGGTTACGTTGGCCAGGAAGGCGACGAGGGCCAGGAGGAGGAGGGGGAGGCGGCGGTCGACGAGCTCGACCTCCGCGCCGCCGCCGGCGATCGGTACGTCGTCGCCAGCGGTCAGGACCAGGCCGCCCGTCGCTTCGCGCAGGGCCTCGAGGTCGAGGGCGGCGGTCGGGTCGACCTGGGTCTCCGCAGGAGGTGCGGGGACGAGGACGCGCGTCGCCGCGCCGGAGACCGCGCCGATCACACGCACTTCCTCGGCCGGAGCCGCGATCATGCGCGCCTCGAAGAGACCTGGCGCGCGCTCGGTCAGCGTCAGCTGCGCGCCGCCGTCGACCCTCGCCGTCGGCGCCGGCGCGCCTGGCAGGCTGCGCTCGGCCGTCAACGTCACCTCCGGTCCGCGGCGCACGGCGGACCAGCTGTAGGGCATGCGCAGGTCCGAGGCCGTCCGCGTGAGGATCCGGCCCAGCGCCGCGCCATAACCCTCCCACTCCGACCAGGGCTCCGTGCCCTTGCCGGCCGGACCCGTGGTCAGCGCCGTCGTACGTCCGAGGCCAGGACGCCAGGTCGCGAGGATCGGGTGCCCGCCCTTCTCCGTCTCGAGCAACACCTGCGCGCCGTCGCGCGCCTGGGTCTCGACGTAGCCTCCAAGGGCCGGGATCTGGGTCGGGTCGACGTCGCCCCACCAGCCGCGGCCGCCGCGGGCGCGCACGACATGCTCGCCGCTGCGCCAGGCGGGCAGCTTGGCGCTCGTCGGCTGCTTGAGCAGGATCTCGGGCAGGTTGAAGCGGTTGGGGACGGAGTAGAAGCGGCCCTTCCCCCAGTTCGAGATCGAGACGAGGAACTCCGAGTGCGCGTCGGGACCGATCAGCACGGTCGAGACCGTGATGCCCTCGTCCGCCATGCGCCGGATCAGCGACTCGAACGAGCCGCGCTCGACGCCGCCGTCGGTCAGGACGAGCACGTGCTTGTAGCGCGACGAGACGTTCTGCAGCCCGTAGAAGGCCTCCTCGATCGCCGGCAGGATCACCGTGCCGCCGCCCGCGTTCAGGCGGTTGAGGGCGCGCTCCAGCTCGATCCGGTTCGAGGCCGGCTGAATCGGCGCGGCCCAACGCTTGGCCCCGAAGAACTCGACGATACCCACCTTGTCGTGGGGCAAGAGCCGTTGGATCGCGAGGCGCGAGACCTCCTTGGCGAGCTGCACGCGGTTGCCGCCCATCGATCCGGAGGTGTCGATGATCACGACCAGGGTCGTCGACGGGTCGCGCTTCTCCTCCTTCTGGATCGCCTCGACCGGCATCAGATCCATGACCGGCGTGTCGTGCCAGCCGCCCGGACCGAAGGCGCCGGCGCCCGACATCACGAGTCCGAGCCCGCCCTGGGTCACGGCATCCACGAGGTCGCGCTGGACGCCCTCGTCGACCTGGCTCTCGGCCCGGTCGTCGAGCAGCACGAGGTCGTGCTGCGCGAGCTCGTCCGGCGCGCCCTCGCCCGAGCTCACGTCGAAGCCCGCGCCGAGCAGCTCGCCGAGGCGCTCCGCGCCGCCGGTCGTGTTCTGGCCGAGGTACAGCACCCGCAGGGGATCCTGCACCGCGAGGGTCGCCCTGAGGACCTCGTTGCCCGGCGCCGCGTCCGTCCCCGTGACCTCGACCTCCACGGACAGCCAACCCGCCGCGGCCGGTTCGAATTCGAGGGTCGCGCGGGTCACGTGCGCGACGGAGAGGTCCGCGCTCGCGAGCTCACCGTCAGGGCCGCGCAGCGTGACGTGCACGTCGTCGGCGCGGCCAGCGAGCGTGACCTCCACCCGCCCGAGCTGACCGACCCGCAGCTCCCCCAGCGGCGCGAGGCCCACGGGCCGCAGGTCCCCGTCGCGTCCGCCCACGTCGACGCGATGGACGGGCAAGCCGCGGGCGACCAGGTCCTGCACCGCACGGGACCATTCACCGTCCGTCGAGTAGCCGTCCGAGCTGACCACGACCGCGCCACGCGCCCCGTCAGGGATCGACTGCGCCGCGCGGGCCAGGGCCGGGCCGAGGGGCGAGTCGTCGCCCGACAAGCTGATCCCCGTTACGCGCGCACCGCTGGGGAACACGAGCTCGCTCACCGCGCCGTTCCCGGTGCTCGCGGTCGTGTCGACCACGTGCGCCACGTACGCCGCGGCCTCCTCGCGCAGCTGCACCGGCCGCGCCAACGCGAGCACCAGCAGCAGCAGCGCCAGGCTGCGCGTGACGCCCTCGCCGAGCGTGCGCGGCTTGCGCGGCAGGAACCACAGCGCCGGCACGAGCGCCAGGAGCAGGAACGCGATCGGATGCACCCAGCTCACGGCGTCCTCCCCGTGCGGTGCAGGACCCCGTCGAGCGCGACCAGCAGCAGCGCCATGAGGGTCAAGAGCAGGATCCAGTCCGCGCCGGCGCCCGTGTCGGCGGCCAGCACCTCGAGAGCATCCGCGGGCAGGCTGGTCAGGTCCGCGGCGAGGAGCGACGCGGCGACGGGAGCGCCTGCCGAGGTGTACGCGCCCACCGTCGGCGGCACGGACTCGGCCGCGAGGCTCGTCAGCCCGTCGAGTTCGACCGACACCGCGCGTCCGGCGGCCACCGTCGGCGCGAAGGGTTCGACCTCGCCGAGCCAGCGCACGGTGCGACCGACGAGCAGGGGGAAGGTGCGCCCCTCGACCAGGTCGTAGCCCGGCCCGCACAGCTCGGCCCACACCGACAAGCCGCGCTCGGCGCCGACCTGGGCGCCGGCCGAGATCACGACGCCGGTCTCGTCGGCGAGCCGCGTCGCGTCGATGCGATCGAGGCCGAGCTCGACGACGCCCTGGACCAGGGCGGCGCCCGGGTCCTGGTAGGGGCTGGTGATCAGGAAGGCGTCGGCCTGGTCCGCGCTGTCCGCCAGCTCGAAGGCCGGCAGGCCGGCGCCGATCGCCTCGCCGGCGCGCCGAACCACGAGGTCGGCCTCCTCACCTGCGCCGACCAG
>JAQBVH010000635.1 GCA_027623615.1 Planctomycetota bacterium
GTTGCCTACGTAGAGTCGGTTACCCATTGGGTCGTTCTCGGTCGGTTGTTGTTGTGCTCGGCGAACCCCAGGACCGACGAAACGACGTGGGGACTGAAGCTGGCAAGCGGATTAGGTTGTCGCGCCAGGCGCTAGGGCTGGCTGCAATGTGGACCCGAGGCGCAGTTGCCTGCGAGCGCCCACTGCCACGGGCGGTCGCAGCCAGCCAGTAGGGCGGGACTTGCGCTGGCGCGGGTGGCGGGGCTCGAACCCACGATATTCAGCTTGGGAACCTGAGGTTCGTCAAGGTGCCAAGTCGCCGGTGTCCGCAGATGTCCGCCTGTTCCATCCAAACGGGGCCGATGGATGGACACGAGCGGACCTCGGCGGACGCATGGGACCTGGCACGAAGCGGCGCCCGCTGGCCCCGGCGGGACCGCAGGAATGGTCCTGGGAAGAGCTCCGACGACCCTGGCCAGCGCACAACCGTGGACGCCAGGGCGCTCCCCCGACACCTCAGGCGCGGACCGGCGGCCGCCCACCGGCCTGCGGCCGAGGATCCCCGCGCCCTCCTCGACGTGAGGGCCTCGGGATCAGTCGCCCTGACGCGTGAACTCGAAGCGTGTGCCGCGGCCACCATGGATGAAGCCGATCGTGGCGCTCAGTGCGCCCTCGGCGGAGAGCTCGTACACGATCCGCTGCGGGGAGTCGTGGCGCGGGTTCTCGAACACGGCGCGCTGGGTGCCCAGCTCGGTGAGCACGAACTCGGTGGGCGAACTTCCGCCGGGCTGCGCAACGTAGACCAACCCGCCGTCGCGCTCGACGACGCGCAGGTACTCGAAGGCGACCATCTTGTCGCCCCTGATCGTGCGCGACACTCCGAGCATCGCGCCGCCCCCAGGCGGACTCCAGCGCTCCTCGAGCGACGAGCTGCCCCTCGTTCCGACCCAGGCGCCGGCCAGCCAGGCCAGGTCGGCAATCGTGGCCTTGGCCGGCGTCGGCAGCGGGATGTCCTCGGGGTGGCAATAGAGCGCGAACGAGTCCTTCCCATAGTCCCTTTGGATCACGCGCACCTGCAGCCCTTCAGGCGTGATCCGGAACTCCCTCCTGAGCAGACCAGTCACCTTGCCGTCGGACTCATCAAGGTAGTCCGACTCGTACACGAGCGTTCCGTCGTTCCATCCTCCGCGTACGCGCTTGGTCCTCCCTCCCGTCGCAGCGGTTTCGATGGTCGACCCGTCGAGCGGGATGGGCTCTTCGCTCCTGGCGCGCTCCAGGACCACCCTGTCCTCCTCGACGCGCAGCCCGAACGTCACCATCATGGGGGGCCCCTGCTCCTCCCTGGGGACGCCCTCGGTGGTGTCCTCGACGTAGAGCCACCTGCCGCTGAACTCCTGCAAGTCGTCGTCCTGCGTCGAGCGTTCGGTCGGGGCCGACGCGGCCATGGCCGCCGTGTCCGCGGAGGCGTCCTGCGGGTCGGCGGACGCGAGGAGCGGGAGGCAAGCCGCGAGGGCGATGCTGACGAGGATCGAGAGCTTCATGAGGGCAATTGTGGACGGTCGCCGCGGGTGCGATTGGACGAAAGCGACATCCGAGGTCGGACACTACGGCTCGATGCCCGTCAGGTGGTCCGACAGCTCGTGTGACTCCGTGAGAAAACGGCCCGGAGTGATGCCTGCGAGCTGTCTGAAGTCTCGGATCAGGTGTGCCTGGTCGAAGTACCCGCAGGACGCGGCGAGCTCAGCGAGCCTCCCATGAACCCGGCCGTCGAGCATCGAGAGCGCTCGCTGAAAGCGCGTGATCCGCGCGAAGAGCTTGGGACCGATCCCGACGCCGGCCCGGAACCTCCTCTGAAGCTGTCGAGCCCCGAGGCCGCACTCGGCGGCGAGGGCGTCGAGCGAGCAGTTGCCCCCGGATTCGTTCAGCCGACCCGCCACATGCGCGACGACCGGGTCCACCCCGGCGCTCGGGTCGATGCGATCGAGCAGCTCACGCTCGAGCACGGCCAGCCGGTCGTCCGTGTCGTCGAGCTCCCCTACACGGTCGAGCAGGCACGAGTCTCTCGTTGATTGGACGTCAGAAAGGTCCTGGATCTCGTCGGCGAGCTCGGGCATCGGCGTGCGCACGAACGCCCCAGCGCCGCCAGGCTGGAAGCGCACGCCGATGACGTCAACCGCTAGGCCCGGCTCCAGCAACACGTGCTCAGTCATCTGTCCGACGAAGAGCGCCCGCGACTGTCTCTCGCGCCCGCGGGCGCCGTCGATCCGATGGAACGACTCACCGAAGTGCAGCACGAGCTCGGTCGAACCGTCGGGTACCACCCGTTCGACACCTCCGGGCGGGCCTACTCCGCGCAGCGTCCAGTAACTCTGGATCACCGCTGCGAGGCGCGCGTGCGGACGGAGCTCACGGTACTGCACGGCCCCAAGATACCGGCCCCGCGCGCGCCAGCCTCGATCAGGACGTCGGTGCGCGGTCGGAGGGCAGCAGGCACCCACCCAAGGCCGATCCTCGTCCAGCCCCTTGGCCCCCGGTCACACGGAGCGCGTGAACTCGCGTGTCCACGCGACCGTCAAGACGAAGTTTCGAGTTCTTGGATCCCGCGGGCTAGGCTAGGCAGACCGATTCGGTGGACACCCAAGATCGCACGTTGCGCGAGGATGTTTTCATGGCGAAGTGGAGCGACGCAAGTTCCCGAATGCCCGCATTAGCAAGAGGTGGACGGCTCTCGCGGCCGTGATCGCCAATAGCCAATCCTCCCTCGGCATCGCCTGATTGGAACCCCAAGCCGGCTCGCATCGCCGCGTTCGAGTCTTCGGACACCACGCGCTCCGCAAGGCCATCGACGAGTACGTCGCGCACTACAACGCCGAGCGTCCGCATCAGGGCGTCGGCAACCAGCCTCTCTCGTATCGACCGCCCCCAGACATGGGTGCCGAGGTCGCAGTCCACGAGCGGCTGGGTGGACTGCTCAAGAGCTATCGACGCGCCGCGTGAGAGCGAGAAACCCGGTGCAGTCGAGCGCGAGCGGACCCCGCTCCATGGGCCCCTCCGTGCCCATTGCTCCGATTTCGCGGCCGTGATCACGGCACTCAACCTGGAGCCACCACCCGATTCGCGCCCGAACTCAGCCCGCATTGCCACGTTCGAGTTCTCGGACACCACGCCCTCCCCGCCAACGACAAGACCGCCAGGGCCCTAAGGCCCCAGCGGTCTTCTCAGTCAGTGAAGGCTTTCGCCTACCAGCGATCGCCGCCGCCGCCGCCGCCGCGGCTGCCGCCGCCGCCGCCACCGCCGCCGCGGGGCT
>JAQBVH010000636.1 GCA_027623615.1 Planctomycetota bacterium
CCCACCAGTTGCTCGGCACGCCAGGGAAGCGGCCCGAGAGGTTCACAAAGGTCAGGCACCCGTCCCGGGTGAGTTGCACCAGGCCGTCGTCGCTGCCGGTCAACACCAGCGAGGGATTGAACGGCGACTCCGCGACCGTCGTCAGGGTGCAGTGGGGCACGTTGCCCTTCAGCTTCTCAGGGTCGGCGGTGGTCAGGTCCTCGGAGACGATCGGCCAGTTGTCGCCGCGATCGAAGGACTTGAACAGGCGGTTGCCACCGAAGTACACGATCTCCGGGTTGTGGTGCGAGACCACGATCGGCGAGTTCCAGTTGAAGCGATAGCGCTCGTGCTCGTCGTTCTGACGCGGACGGATCGAGCGGGTGGTCCAGTCCTCCACGTCGCGACGATAGACCGCGCCGAACTGGGACTCGGCATAGACCGTGCTCGGGTCGCGCGGGTCGGGCACGGCGTAGAAGCCGTCGCCGCCACCGACGCTGTACCACTCGTGGTTGCCGATGCCGGCGCTCGACCGGCTACGCGACGGACCGCCCCAGGTGCCGTTGTCCTGGGTTCCACCGTAGACGTTGTAGGGCACGGCCATGTCGACGCCGACCGCGTAGAACTGGGCCATGGGCAGGTTCGACACCTGGCGCCAGCTCTTGCCCGCGTCGTAGCTGAAGTGCAGACCGCCGTCGTTGCCGAGCACGACGAAGTCCGAGTCGTTCGGATCGATCGCGAGGGCGTGGTGGTCGACGTGTACGTTGCCGGCGATGTTGCCGGACCAGGTCTTGCCGCCGTCGGTCGACTTGATGAGCGGCACGCTCAGGATGTAGAGCACGTCCGCGTCGTTCGGGTCGACCCGGATCTGACCGTAGTAGTAGGCGGGCGAGCCGCCCGCGGGGCGCTCGTTGACCTTGCTCCAGGTGTCGCCACCGTCGGTCGTCTTGTAGACCTCACCGCCGGGTTGGCGCGTGCGCGGCTCCTTCTTCGGCACCTCGAGCAGCGCCTTCGCCGTGGTCTTCAAGGTCTTGACGTCGCCCTCGCGCGAGTAGGTCAGCTCGACCTCTTCCCCGCTCTGGCTGAGCTTGGCCAGGACCTGCACCGCCGCCAGGGACGAGGTCAGCTCGAGGTCGCCGAGCTTGAGCAGTAGGTCACCGCGTTCGAGCCCGAGCTTGGACGCGCCGCCGTTCTCGAGCACCGAGCGGATCGAGAGTTCGCCGTCGCGAAAGCGCGTGCGGAACGAGGCCTCGGTCTCCTCCACGACCGGCTCGTTGTTCTGGTTGCCGACCGCGGCATAGAGGATGCTCGGATCCTGCGCCGAGATCGCCAGGCCGATGCGCCCGATGTCTCCGTCCGGCAGCCCGCCCGCGAGGCGTTCGAAGGTGTCGCCCCCGTCGGTCGAGCGATAGATGCCGGAGCCCGGCCCGTTGCCGTCGAAGTCCCAGGCGCGACGACGCCGCTCGTAGGCCGCCGCGTAGACCCGCGACGGATCCTGCGCGTCGATCACCACGTCGACCACGCCGACGTCCTTACCCAGGTGCAGCACGCACTCCCAGTTCTCGCCCCCGTCGGTCGTGCGGTACAAGCCGCGCTCCTCGTTCGAGGTGTAGAGGTTACCCAGCGCCGCAACGAACACGCGGTTCGTGTCGCTCGGGTCGATCACGACGCGCCCGATGTGGTGCGAAGCGTGCAGGCCCGTGTTGGTCCAGGTCTTGCCCCCATCGGTGGTCTTGTAGACCCCATCGCCCCAGTAGGAGCTGCGCTGGTTGTTGCCCTCGCCGGAGCCAACCCAGATCACGTCGTCGTTGGTCGGATCCAACGCAACGTCGCCGATCGAGATCGTGCCCTCGTTCTGCCAGATGCACTCCCAGCTGGTGCCGTGCGTCGTGGTGCGCCACAGGCCACCGGAGGCGCTGGCGACCAGGAGGTGATCCCGGTCCGTCGGGTCGAGGGCGACGTCGACGATGCGGCCGCCGAAGACGGCGGGACCGATCTCACGCCAGCGGAAGGGCTGCTGCTGCTCGGAGGTGAGCGTCTGAGCGAAGGACGGGACGGAGAGAACGCACGCGAGGAGGCAGGAGCCGCGCCAGGTCATGGGGGGGATCAGTGGTGTCGGAACCGAAGGTGGTTCCAACATGCTACGCCACGACTCGCGTGATTCAGCCGCGGCCGGAGTTCGCGACTGGTAACTCTCTCGGTTCGAGGCAGCTCAATTCGCCTCGTCCTTGCCCGCAGCGATCAGGAGCCGCTGCATGCCCCAGTTCATGTACGCCCCGAGGGCGAGCAGCGCCGCCCCCAGAGTGAGATAGATCAGCCCGGCAACCGCGATCAGGAGCTTGTGCAGGGGGTCACCCCAGTCCGTCAACATGTAGACGGTGAAGAGCAGGACGAACTCCACGCCGCAGGTCAGGGCGAAGAACCAGTAGAAGCCGCGCCGGGCGCGATCGACCTGGTCGAGGGCGGCGCCGCGAATGCGGTCGAGGTCAGGTTGATTCATGGTGTTTGGAGGTGCTGTTGACGCAGGGTCGCCAGGCCATAGGCGAGGCGTGACTTGACGGTGCCGACGGCGATGCCGAGCACACGGGCGACATCCTCCAGGGAGAGGCCCTGGAGGTAGTGCAGGAGGACGACGGCGCGGCTTGCCGGCGAGAGCTCAGCGACCCGCGCGAGCAGGCGGTCGCGCTCCTCTGGCTCGAGTGCTGCCGCGTCCTGCTCTTGCGCCGGTTGGTCGTGAGCAGCCTCGATCGGCTGGACCGGTCGACGACGTTTGAGGGCGCGGAAGGCCTCGCGACTGGCGATGCGATAGACCCACGGCCGGACGAGCTCGACGCGGCGTAGCCAGCGCAGCTTGCGCAGGGTGATCACGAACACGTCCTGGAGCAGATCCTCCGCCATGTGCGCGTCGCCGCAGAGACCCTTGAGGTAGCCGTAGAGCGGCGCTTGGAGCCTCTGCAGGAGCTCGTCCTGGGCGGAGCGATCTCCGGCCTGGGCCTGGAGAACGAGGTGGTCTTCCCGTGCGCTGCGCGACATCGATATCCAGGAGACCCGCGCTCGCCGCGCGGTTCGGAGGGAATCTCGATTTCGTTGCCTGCACGCCCCGGCAACCCGGGAGCTACTTGATCAACGAGCTGCCGCCCAGCGAATCTGCCTGCTGCAACGCCGTCAGGCGCTGCGCCCAAGAACACGCCACGCCTCCGCAGTGAGCGTAGCCCGCCCCACAGGGGCCGGCGACCTAGTGGTGTGATTCACTCTCATGCGGCATGTCGATCGGCCCGTAGGGGCTCGCTGCGGCGTTG
>JAQBVH010000637.1 GCA_027623615.1 Planctomycetota bacterium
CGGCCGAGCTCCAGGCCGAGGGCGGCGACATCCCCGGAGAGTCCGTCCGCGGATCGCTCCCCCACGCGCCCCCCGGCCGCCTGCTCCTCGCCCGTGTGCATCACCGCGCGCAGGAAGGTGCCGGTGGTCAGCACGGTCGCCCGCGCGCGCAGCTCGCGCCCGTCCTCGAGGCGGATGCCGCGCACCCAGGTCTGCCCAGCGTGCTCCTCGAGCAGCAGCCCGGCCGCGCCGCCGGCGATCAGGCTCACCCCGGGCAGGGCGCTGACCCGCTCGGTGGCGACCTGCCTGTAGCGATGCCGGTCGGACTGACAGCGGGGCGCGCGCACGGCCGCGCCCTTGCCCGTGTTCAGGATGCGGAACTGGATGCCAGTCTCGTCGGCGACCTGGCCCATCAGGCCGCCGAGCGCGTCGATCTCACGCACGATCTGTCCCTTGCCGAGACCGCCGATCGCCGGGTTGCAGCTCATCTCCCCGACCTTGTCGAGGTCGAAGCTGCACAGGGCCACGCGCACCCCGAGTCGCGACGCGGCGGCGGTCGCCTCGACGCCGGCGTGCCCGCCGCCAACGACGAGCACGTCGAAGTCGTCGTCCCGGTTCGATAACGGGCAATCAGGGTGCGGGTGGGCGGCGGCGTCCATGGCGGGCGACCATTTCAGCGCCACTCTCGACCGGCGTCAGGTCAACGCGGGCGGAAATCACAGCAGGGCTCCACTCGGGCCACGCGGAGGGACGATCCGTTGGGCGATGCACTCCTGGGTGTACCGCAACCGAGCCCGCCTCAAGCTGATCTACGGCAGCACGCCGCTGCCCCCGATCCCCGAACCGTCGCCGGCTCTGCCGGCCGCGGGCAAGGGTGCCGTCGAGACCTGGGAGCTGCTCCCCGAGGGCTCTGGCGAGGTCGAACGCGCCGGCCAGGACGTCACCCTGCGCCCCATGCCGCGGCGGCCCTCCTAGCCCCGGTGATCCTTGCGCAAACCATCCCGGATCCGGAACTCCCGGCGGGATACCTGGTGAGCTCCGGATGGTAGGGTCCCAGGCGGAGCCCAACCATGTTGCCCCTGATCCCTGCACTGCTCTGTCTCGCCTCGAGCGGGACGACCCCGGACGACAGCCTGGAAGACCTCCTGCGCCGCGCCCGCGCCGAGCGGGAGCAGGAGCAGGCTGCGATCGGTGACACGGTCGAGGCGGTCATGCTCGAGCTCGAGGTGCTCAGCGATCGCAACCGGGACCGCGACGCGGTCCGGAAACGCAAGCGCCTGCTCGACCTGGGCCCGGAGGTCGCGCCCCTGCTCCTGCCCTACCTGGAGCCCGGCCCGGACCCGGGCGCCGGCAACATCTTCCGCGCTGGCCAAGCCGTGCGCGTCCTGCGGGAGCTGGCGTCCCCCTCGATCACCGACGCCTTGATCGCCGCCCTCGGCCTGGGTTCGACCGACTCGCGCCTCAACGCGCTCGCCGTGCTCGAGAACTGCCCCGAGCCCAAGCGCGCTGCCCCGCCCGTGCGCGACCTCTACCACGCCTCGACCGGACGCCTGCGAACGGCCGCCATGCTGACCCTGGCGCGCCTCGGCGGACCCGAGGCTGAAGAGCTCTTGTCCGCCTCCCTCGAGGACGCTGACGGGAGCGTGGTCGACCTGGCCCTCGGCGCCCTGGCCGAGGTCGAGTCCCCCACGGCGACGGCCAAGGTGCTCGAGCTCTGCCGTCAGGAGCGCGGCTCGAAGCACGTGCTCGCGATCGGGCTCTACTTCGCCGCCCAACCCCAGCACTTCGCGGATCAGGAGGTCCTGATCTCGGTCATGGAGCTCCTGGCGCGCACCGACGCGCCGCGCGGAGACATCGTGCGCGTGCTGAGCCAGCTGAACGACCTGAACCTCGAGATCCGCTCCAAGGTGCGCAAGTCGATGGACCCCCTGGTCGAGCACGCCCACCCCGAGGTCCGGGAATCGACCCTGATCCTGCTGGCACGCTCCGGGGACAAGGGCGCGCGCCGGGACCTGGTGCGCCCCTACAACGACAAGGTCCTCGCCCGTCGCGACGACGACTCGGTCTACACCGAGCGCGCGAACGTCTGGTACCAGATCCAGGAGTACCAGGAGGCGATCAAGGACTACAAGCAGGCGATCAAGCTCATGCGCGGACAGACGAAGGAGGAGGCGCCCTTCCTCGGCCTCGCCCGCTGCTACGCGCGCATGAAGAAGTACAAGGACGCCAAGGCCCAGCTCGACCTGGCCCCGGTGTCGATCGCGCGCCTGCAGGAGCTCTCGAAGGATCCGGCCTTCGCGGAGATGATCGAGTCCAAGTACCGCTCGGCCTTCCAGCTGCCGGACGAGGACGAGTGACCGTCGGTCTGGTCACCAGCCCGCTCTGCCTTGCGCACGACACGGGCCCCGGGCACCCCGAGTGTGCCGCTCGCCTGGGCGCGGTCCTCGACCGACTCGCCAGCGACGGCTTGCGCGCCGAGCTCGACGAGCACACGGCGTCCCGCGCCCCGGTCGCGGCCCTGGAGCGCGTCCACCCCAGCGCCTATGTCGAGCACGTGCGCGCCACGATCGCTGCTGGCTCGCGCTTCGTGGATTCGAGCGACGCGAACGTGTCGCGGGGGTCCTACGACGCAGCCCTGGCCTCCGCCGGGGGCGTCCTCGACGCGACCGAGCGGGTGCTGTCCGGCGCCTGGTCCACGGCCTTCGTGGCCACGCGCCCCCCGGGCCACCACGCGGAGGAGCACCGCGCCATGGGCTTCTGCCTGTTCAACAGCGTGGTGATCGCCGCCCGCGCCGCGCAGGCGGCCGGCTGCGAGCGCGTCGCGATCGTCGACTGGGACGTGCACCACGGCAACGGAACGCAGCACCTGACCGAGCACGACCCGACCCTCTTCTACGCGAGCCTGCACCAGTTCCCCCACTACCCGGGCACGGGCGCCCAGACCGAGCGCGGCGTCGGGGACGGAGAGGGCAGCGTGCTGAACTGCCCCCAACCCCCGGGCAGCGGCGACCGCGAGTGGTTGGGAGCCTTCGAGGACCGGGTGTTGCCCGCGGTCGAGGCCTTCGCGCCGGACCTCGTCCTGGTCTCGGCCGGCTTCGATGCCCACCGCCTCGACCCCCTCTCGCAGACGCGGGTCGAGACCGACGCGTTCCGCCGGCTGAGCGAGGGCCTGCTCGAGGTCGCGGGTCGCACCTGCGGCGGCAAGCTCGTGGCCGTGCTCGAGGGCGGCTACAGCCTCGAGGGACTGGCCGCATCGGCCAGCGCCCACGTGGGCGCCCTGCTCGCCACGAGCTGAGTCG
>JAQBVH010000638.1 GCA_027623615.1 Planctomycetota bacterium
GAGGCGTGAGTGTTGTTTGGCGCCACACCTGACGGTGTGACAGCCCGGAGCGAGCACCTGTGGCGCACGCCCGCTGTCTAGCGGCGCCGGCGCGGCTCGTAGCGCTTGCCCGGATCCACGGGCTCGGCGTAGTCGCTGGCCCAGGTGCAATCGAACCAACCCGCCAGGCGCGTCCCGAACGCGCGCCCCTCGAGCACGGCGCCGAGGTTGCGAGAGGTAGTGAAGTAGCTCCGCTCCCAGTTGCTGCTGCCCACCCAGGCGCGCGCCTCGTCGACCACGAGCAGCTTGGCGTGGGCCACGCGCGAGAAGGGCTCGAAGCCCGCGGAGTGATCGGGGATCACGACGAAGCGCACCTCGAGGTTCTCGAGGCAGGCCAGGCTCTGCAGCCCCTCGACGATCCCGCGCCGCTTGCCCCAGTCCGCGACGAGCAGCTGCACCCGCACGCCCCGGGCCGCCGCCGCGCGCAGGGCGTGCTCGAGGTCGGGGAAGTACTCCCGGTCGTAGCCGACCGCGTCGTAGGTCAGGACCTGGGCGCGCACGCTGACCTCGGCGCTGTCGATCAGTCGGATCAGCTGCGGGAGGTCCCACAGGGCCCCATCGGGAAGGTGTCCGCGCGGGCTGAACGCAGGCGTCACGCGCGTCGTCCCGTCCGCGGCGCCGGCCTGCAGTGCGATGAGCTGCATCGAGAAGGGCGCCATGCCCCGCGCGGCCCGCTGCCACGGCGCGTCCTCGCCGCCCGCGGCCGCCCAGTCGCCCTCGAACACGTCGAGCGCGCAGCGCGCGAAGCGCGGGCTCGAGAGGTGCAGCCCCAGCTCCTGGATCTGGTCCATCGCGCGGAAGTCGAAGTTGGGGCTGCCGAGGAAGGTCTCGCGGCCGTCCACCACCATGTACTTGGCGTGCAGCACACCGCCGCCGGCGAGCGCTCCGTAGTCGATCCAGCGCACCTCGACGTTGGCCATGTCCGACAGCTGCGCTGGTACGAGCGGGTAAGTCTCGCGGAACGTCTCGGCCACGAGGAAGCGCACGCGGATGCCCCGCTCGCCGGCGTCCTCGAGCGCCGCGATCACCTCGTCGAGCACGCTGCCCGCCTTGGTCGCCGCGTAGAAGTGGCTGAGCACGATCTCCTCGTTCGCGCCCCGGATCAGCTCGAGCCAGACGTCGGCCGTCTGCGGCACGTCGGCGTGGTCGAGGTTCGTCTCGAGGGGCACCGACTCGACCAGACGAACGGTGTCCTGGGCGGGCGCGGCGAGAACGAGGGCGGCGAGGAGCGGGGAGACCATGCCCCCCAGTCTAGGCGCAGGTAACGGACCCCGTTGGGGCCCGCTGCACCTCCTTCGGAGGCGTGGGGTCTTTGCGCGCCGCACCTGTCGGTGCGACAGCTCGGAGTCTGCACCTGTGGCGCAGACTCCTACTCCTTGGAGTAGGAGCCGACCGCGTCACGTCCGACGAGCGACAGGTAGTCGGCCGTTCCCATCACCACGCTGACGCGAAGGTCGCCGGCGTTGAACGCGACCTTCTCCTCGGCCTCTATCGAGTCGTCGACGTGCAGGGGCAAGTCGAGGATCGGCGCGCCAAAGGGCGGCACGCTCCCGGGCACGAGCCCGGTCAGCTCGAAGAGCTCCTCGGCCGTCGCGAAGCGCAGCTTCTTGGCTCCGAGCGCCCGCCGCGTCTTCGGTGAGTCGAGCCGCCGGGTCGGGCGCAGCACCAGGTTCACGAAGCGCTCGTCCACCTTGAGCACGAGCGCCTTCGCCCCGGTCGACAGGTCCTCGCCCCGCGCGCGCGCGGAGTCGGCGGAGGTCGGCGTGGCCTCGTGCTCGACGAGTCGGTGCTCGAGTCCGCGCTCGGAGAGGAGGGCAACGATGGCGTCGGTGACGGGGCCGCGGGTCACTTCTTCAGCTCTTCCAGGACCTTGTTCAGCGCGGCCCCTGCTCCGCGCGCCAGCGCGCGAATAGCTCCGCCGCCGCCGACCCCTGGTCGCCGTAGTTCTCACCCTCGAGCACGGCGCGGATCGACTCGGGGTCGAGGCGGTGGTCGCTGGCGAGGAGCTCGCCCAGGGCCTCCACGGCGCGCGCATGGTCCTGGAGCATCAAGGAAGCGTGCAGGGCACCGAGCCAGTGCGGCGTCGGGTCGAGGGGGTCGCGACCGAGCGACTGGAAGCGCAGGTCCTGCCAGCCCGCGGCGCGGCCGATCTGGTCGCGCGGCGGGAAGAGCTCGGTCAAGAGCTGGTCGCGCCAGATCTCGACCATCTCCGGGGCCGCGGCGAGCAGCGCCGCGCGAGCGCGAGCACCGTGGAAGTGGGTCGCTGCGGCCGTGTCCCAGTCGCCCGCCCAATCCGCGCGGCCGGCCGCTCGCCACAGGACCGCGAGGTCGTTTGGTGCGAGGCCGCGCAGCTCGTCCCACAGGTCCGACTCCTGCTTCTGGCGGTCCTCGAACGACATGTCCAGCACGCTGTACGTCGGCACCGCCTCGGCGTAGACGACCGTCGCGTCGTGGAAGCGGCGCAGCGCGCGCTCGTGGTCGAGACCCTGGGTCTGACCGAGCAGCTCCAGGGCCTCGAGGAAGCTGGCGCGGGCGTGCTCCTGGGCACGCTCGTAGAAGCGGTGGCGGAATAGGAATTCACGTGCCGCGATGTGCAGGCCCGCGTGCCGCACGATCAGGTACGCCTCCGCGTCGCGACCGGCGCGCTGCCAGCTGGACATGGCCTGGGCGAGGTAGCGCACCGAACGGGAGGCCGCGACCGTGCCCGAGAGGAGCGGGTCGTTGCGCACGCTGCTCACGTCCGCCGCGAGGGCGATCAAGGCCTCCTGATCGAGGCCTTCGATCCGCGCCTGGGCCAGGTGCCCGACGAGGCGACGTCGACGCGCGAACTCGTCCCCGCCCAGCTCGCGGGACAGGGTCACGAAGCCGTTGCGGGCCTTGGGGACCTGTCCGGCCAGCGCCTGGGCGAGCGCGCCGCGCAGGCGCAGCTCGAACGGGTCGGGGTAGACGCGGTGGGACCAGATCTCCTCGGCGTCGGGATCGAACGCCAGGCGCAGGGCGCGCGCGACCAGCTCGTCGTCGAACTCGGGGTTGGCGACCAGCCGCGGCCGGAGGTCGATCGCGTGCTGCTCCCAGCGTCGGCCCTCCTCCGCGCGCACCTCGCGCGCGTGCTTCGGCTCACGCAGCGCAGTGGCCGCCCGGGCGAACAGCTTGGCCGCGCCCTCGAACTGGCCGCCGCTCAGGCGGAACTCGGCCGCGGCGAAGAGCACCGTCGGTGAGCTCGGGGAGTTGAAGAGG
>JAQBVH010000639.1 GCA_027623615.1 Planctomycetota bacterium
GAGCAGTGCCCCGACGAAGCGCCGATCCCCGATCGCGCCGATGGCGCGCGCGACCTCGACGCCGTGGGCCTCGGAGCGCGGAGCATCGAGCGCGTCGAGCAAGGCGCTGCCCATCGCGCGCAGCTGGAGCTGCCCGCAGGCGTAGGCTGCGGCGCTCGCCCGCACGGCGTCGCGGTCGAGCACGAGCGCCGCCCAGAGCTCCCGCTCCGTGTCGGTGGTGCAAAGCTCCGACGGTGGCCGCAGCTGGCCGAGCGCCTCCAGGGCGTAGGGCACCCCGTCGCCCTCACCCACCAGGCGCTGCGCGAGCTGCTCCCAGGCCGACTCCAACCCGGACAGACCGAGCGCGAGGTTGGCGGCCGGAGAGCGCAGCTCCCCGAGGGCAAGCGCTGGATCGAACGCGCCGGGCCAGACCGCGCCGCGCGCGACCATCAGGCCCAGGGCGAGCAGGGACTCCGCGCGAGGCGCCTCGGTCCTCAGGTCGCTGCGCACCCGGTCGAGGACGGTCCCGTCCGCGGGCTGCCTGGCGAACGTGAGCAGGGCGAGGAGCCGGTCCTCATCCACGGGCCCGCCCAGGAACTTGCGGAGCCGTCCGCTGGCCGCATTGCCGAGAGCACCCGAGGCTGCCACTCCGTGGGCCCAGGGAGCGAGGGCCACTCGATGCAGCGCCGCGTCTTCGAGGCCCCGCTGCGCGACGCGGCGCCGGTTGGGGTTCTCGACCGAGACGACGAAGTCCCGGTCGAGGAGATCGGCGTGCTCGAGGGCGGCGCCGTAACGCAGCCCGGAGAGGAACCCGGGCTCCTCCTCGCCGGTCCTGGCGTCCAGCGCGTCCCCGATCAGGTGCTCCGACCGGGCGAGGAGGACCAGGGCCGCGAGGTGCCGCGTGCCCTCGTGCTCCGAGGGACTGCGCAGGACAGCGTGTGTAGCAGTGACCCAGTCCGGGTCCCCGCACCAGGCCGCGGCCAGGAGGGCAACCTGACGCGAGCGCGCATCGCTCGCAGAGCGCAGCTCCGGAAGCAACGCGAGCACGCGGCTGTCTGCGCTGCGTGCGAGCGCGAGCACGGCGCTCAGGCGCACGCTTGCCGCGGTCTTGTCGACGGACGCGAGTTGCCACAGGGCTTCGCGGATCTGCGCATGCTCCTCCGCGGTAGGAGTGAGGGAATCGGCGGGGCGAAACTCCCCGATGTCGGGAGAATCGAGCGGCGGCGGCGCCGGATGACGGGTGACGCGGCGCACCTCGCGCTCGCGCTCCCACCACTGGACCCACGGGGGCCGTTCGTTTCGTTTTCTCAGCGCGGCCGGACCGGGAGGAACACCAACCGGCAGCGCAGCGGAGATCGGCGGAGGCTCGAAGCCCTGCGGAAGCGCGTACACGCCGCCGTGCGCGAGCACGGGCGAGACCGCAAGGAGAAGCGCCGCGGGTCTAGAGGATGTCCAGGAGGCCATGGGAGTACCCGTCGGTCATGGTGGTGGTACAAGCGCGGTAGTTGAGACCGACCGCGTAGGGTGCGCTCCAGGGGAGCACGTTCCGGGCGCACAGATTCCCGAGAGCGGCGGCCGAAAAGGCGCGCGTGGAGGCGGTGGTCATGTCCCCGGTGAGCAGGGCAATCAGCGGCCCCACCGCTCGTCGGTCGCGTGTGTTGCCGAGCGCCAAGGCGACCTCGCCTGCGGTTTGCCTGCGCGCGGAGACTTCGAAGACTGCGAGAAGGGACTCGAGGTCGCCGAGCATTCCCAACGCGCTCGCGCTGTACATGAGCAGTTCCTCCGACTGGACGGGCAGGAGCTGGCCGCGCATGGCGGGGAGCGCCTCGCGATCCCCGAAGAGGCCCAAGGTTACGGCACAGGTGCCCTGGGGCTCGTCGGCCCCGTGCCAGTATTCCAGCTTGGCGAGCGCGACCTCCTTGGTTCCGGCGTACCCCGAGAGGCCGAGCCCGGTGAGGTAGGCGCCAAGGTCGAACGGGTTCCGGCAGCTCTGGGCTGTGCCGAGCAGCGCGGACAGCGAGTCCTCGTCGATGGCAAGACCGTGATCCAGCAGCTGACGGTTGTGAATGCCGATCGCCAGGCCCGCCCAAGGGCGCAACTGGCTTCGGCCCTCGAGCATCTCCTTCTCGAGCCTCTTCCTCGCGCGTGCCGCGCCAGCGCTCCCCTCGGGTCCCTCACCAGGACGACCACTGGACAACCCGAGCGAGATCAGGGCGAAGCGACGGCTCATGGGATCGCCATCCCGGACCAGGTCCTCAAGCGTCTCGCGGATGCGAGTGTCCGTCCCCTGCTTGCCGCCCGCGCCACTCGCGGTCCCGATGGTGCCGAGTGCCTGGATAGCACCCCACTGGACCTCTCTTTTCGACTTGGACTGCGGATGGATGATCGCGTGCAGGCGTTCCGCAGCGGCCGCGCGGCAGTCCTCGTCCACGCCCCGTCCGGCGCGGATCAAGCGTGCCATCGCTGCCGGTGCGTGGGCTCCCACCGTGTAGTGCCGAGTTCTCGAGCGAGCACGCTCGCTCTCCGGGTCGCAGTAATCGATCAGGTAACGGACCTGAGCCTCGCGACTGAGGACGTGCCGCAGGCTCGGCCCGAGCGCGGCCGGGTCCTCCACGTCGAGCCGCGACTCGAGCGGGCACAGGCCGAAGGCCTGCATGCACGCGATCTTCAGGTCGCGAGTCAGGAACTGCGGGGCGTCGAGCACGTCCACGAGCAGCTCCGCGATCACCCGTCGCGGTGCATCGTCGGAGGCCGCGTGGGCGATCAGGCCCAGGCTGTAGGCGGCAAAGGTCCGGATCCGGAAGGGCACCTCCGCGAGTCCGAGCTCCTGCCTGGCCGACTCCTCATCGAAGACGAGCGCGCCGAGGAAGGGGACGGCTCGATCGTCCCCGAGAATCCCGAGGGCCATCGTGGCAGCCTCGGCGACGACGGGGCTCGGGTGGGGGACGTGACTCCGCAGCCAGGGGCGCAGCGGGGTGTCATTGGCGGAGGAGGGGGAATCTCCGAGCTTGGCGAGGCCGATCAGGCAAGCGGCGTGGAGTTGCGGCTCGACGACTCGCCGGTCGATGGCCTTGAGCAGCGCTGCTCGCACCAGCTGTCGGTCGTCGGTGCTGGGGACTCTTGCGGGGAAGCTCGGTCGGATGTAGCGGTCGCGGTTGAAGCCCCACCAGAAGTTCCAGAGCGTCAGGTCCGGGCCCATATCGATCCCACCCGGGTTCGCTGGCGACCTCAGCGGGATCGGTGCAGGCGGAACAACGCCGGGCGGGCCCGGAGGCAGCGCAGGCCCGTGCTTGG
>JAQBVH010000640.1 GCA_027623615.1 Planctomycetota bacterium
CCCCGAGCACCAACCACGCAGGGCGTGCCGCTCCGGGCCCCGACAGCGCGGGCCAGAACCGTTGCACCCGTCCGGCATGGTTCGTGAAGGTGCCTTCTTGCTCCGCGAACGTAGTGATCGGCAACTGGAAGTCGGCCGAGGCGAGAGCCGAAGACGTGTACGCACCCAAATACAGCACCAGCGCCGCGTTGGGGGCAAAGCCCTCCGGCTGATCGTCGAGCGCGTCCCCGAGAACCAGAACCACGCCGCCGTGGTCCGCCAGGTCGTCCAGCCCCCCCTGCCCCGCGTCGTCCCCGACCCTCTCACCTCCGAGCAATTCCGCACCCTGCTCATTGGGCGCAAGCGCCTTCCGGCGTGCCAACCCCTCGTATCCTCGCAGCGCGACCTCTTCATCGGCCCGCGGAGAGCGGAAGACGACCGAGCCACCACCAAGAGCTTGAATCAAGCGTGACACGGCCCCGAGATCCTCGTTCGACCAGAAGGGCGACACGACCGCTTTCACCGAACTCTCACCCAGCGTGTCGATCCGCGCCTTTAGCGCCTCGAGTGCAGCCGTCCAGCCCATCGCCGTCTTTCGGCCCCCGGCATGCATGACTGGCGCCTCCAGCCGGTCGCCCCTGTTGAGCCACTCGTAGCGACCGCGTCCGTAGTCGCAGATCCAGTGCCCGTTCACGTCCGGGTTGGTTCGGGGCTTCATGCGGTGTACCAGGTTGTCCCGGGTGTGCAGCTCGATGTTGCACCCCTGGCTGCAATTCGGGCAGATCGAGGGCGTGTGATCGAGGTCCCACGCTCGCGCCTTGTAAAGAAAATCCTTCGACACGAGCGCGCCCACCGGACAGATATCCACCACGTTCCCGGCCCATTCGGCCTGGTCCAACCCCTGCTCAAGGAAGGTGTCGATCACCGCACGGCTCCCCCTCTCGACCACCGTGAGCAGCGGCTTTTCCTCGACCTCCTCCATGAAGCGCACGCACCTGGTGCACATCACACAACGATCTCCGTAGAAGAGGACGTCCCCTCCGAAATCGTCTCGCCCCAGTACACGCTTGGCTTCGCGCCCCCGGCCGTGCTCACGGCCCTCGGCGAATACGTAGTCCTGGAGATCGCACTCCCCGCACTGGTCACAGATGGGGCAGTCGAGAGGGTGGTTCAGTAGGTAGAACTCCAGCACGCCGCGCCGCATCCGCAAGGCGTTTTCGCTTTCGGTGCGTACGACTTGCCCCTCGGCCACAGTGGTCGTGCACGAGGGAAGCAGCTTGGGCGCGCCCTCCACCTCGACCAGACAGAGCCGGCACTGGGCGGGGGACGAAAGCCCCGGGTGATAGCAGTAGTGCGGCACCTCCGTGCCGGCGCCTTGCGCCGCCTGGAGCAGCGTCGTCCCCTGGGGCACCGTGACCTCTTGCCCGTCGATCGTCAGCGTCACCACATCGGCGCCGTCGATCTTGGTAGTCTTATCGGCCATCGCGCTACGCGGCCCCCACCCGTTCCCCACGGCGGATCAAGGCCAGGTATTCGCCTCTGAACTTCTCGATGGAGGACTGCACGGGAGCGGCCACCGAATCCGAAAGCACGCAGATGGTCGTGCCGGTCATCTGCTGGGTGACTTCGACGAGCGTGTCGAGGTCGTCTTCGGTCCCGCGTCCGTCCTCGATGCGCTTGAGGATCGTCGTGACCCAGGCGGTGCCCTCGCGGCACGGCGTGCATTGGCCGCACGACTCGTGCGAGTAGAACGACGCCATGCGCATGACCTGGTGCACGATGTCTGTGGTCTCGTCCATGACGATCACGGATGCACACCCCAGCATCGATCCGGCCTCGACCACCCCCTCATAGCAGAGCGCGCAGCCCATGGCTTCCTCAGCAGACAAGAGCGGAACGGAGCTGCCACCGGGGATGACGGCCTTCAGCGCCCGATCCTCGATCATGCCGCCACACACGTCGTAAATGAGATCCTTGAGCGGAAAGCCGAGCGGAAGCTCGTAGTTGCCCGGGCGCTTCACATGGCCGCTCACACAGAACAGCTTGGTGCCCGGACTCTTCTCCGAGCCCCACTGCCGGTACCACTCACCTCCGTTCGCGACGATGTGCGGGATCGCCGCGAGGGTCTCGACGTTGTTGATCGTCGTCGGCATCCCGAACGCGCCCACGGCGGCCGGGAATGGCGGCTTCACGCGTGGCTCGCCTCGACGCCCCTCGAGAGAGTTCATGAGGCCGGTTTCTTCGCCACAGATGTATGCGCCCGCGCCCGCAAAGACCGTCACGTCGATCTTTTGCCCGGAACCCAGGACGTCGTCGCCGATAATGCCGGCCTCGTACGCGTCCTCGACCGCTTTCGCCAACACCTGAGTGGCTTCGAAGAATTCTCCCCGGCAGTAGATGTACACGTGCTGGGCGCCCATCGCATGGGCGCCGATAAGGCACCCCTCGATGAGCTGATGCGGAACCCAGCGGAGAAGCTCACGGTCCTTGAAGGTGCCGGGCTCGGACTCGTCCGCGTTACAGAGCAGGTAGTGGGGCTTGGCCTTAACCGTGGCATTGGCCTTGGCCTTTGGCATGAAGCTCCACTTGAGCCCAGTCGGGAAGCCGGCCCCTCCCCGGCCCCGGAGCCCGGACGCTTTGACGATCTCAATCACATCCTCGGGGCTCATGCCCAAAGCCTTCTTCAGAGCCTCGTAACCCCCGCGCTCCTTCCAACCATTCAGCGTCCGCGCCTCGGGGTCGCCGAAGTACTTGGAGAGGATCGGGACTTCCTTCTCGTGGCTGTACGGGTACCCCATGACTATCCCTCGCCCTCCGGCCCCGTCGAGCCCTCGCCTTGCGGCCCCGTCGAGTGAGCCACGCCCGCTCCTTTGTCCCGCAGGTGAGCTACGATCCGCGGAACCTCCTCGACCGTCACGTTCTCGTAATACCGCGAGTTGATCTGGACGCACGTGGGAAAGCCGCAGCCTGCCAGACACTCCGCCTCGATCACCGTGAAGGCGCCGTCGAGGGAGGTCGCGCCCATCTCCGTATTCGTGTGGTGCAAAAACGCCTCCAGCACGTCCTCGGCGCCGCAAAGATTGCAGCTGATGTTTGTACAGACCTGCACGAGGTGCCGCCCCACCGGGCGCTTGTTGTACATCGTGTAGAAGGTCGCCACCCCACGCACGTAGGCGGATGACAGCTCGAGGAGTTCCCCCACCCGATCCATGGTCTGCGGGGAGATGTGCCCGCGTACTTCCTGAGCCAAATTGAGAACCGGCAGCAGCGCAGCCCTCTTGGTCGGATACCTG
>JAQBVH010000641.1 GCA_027623615.1 Planctomycetota bacterium
GCTGGCGCCACGCCGTCACCGGCTGCTCCGTCACGAGCCAGCCGCCGGACCTGCTCCCACGTCGTCGCCTCTGCACCCTGCTGATCGCCTGTCTGCTCGTCGCGGCGGTCACCGCGCCCGTCGGCCTGCACACCCGCGGCCCGGACGCCCTCGGTGTCCGCTCGATCCGCCAGCAGCAGCGCGACCTCGCCGCCGCCTGCGCCCTGGCCGAGCCGAGCCAGCAGGCCATCCGCATCGCAGTCATGGAGCGCAGCGCGCCTCGGCCAGCAGAGACCCTGTGGAAAGGCGGGCTCGACCCGCCCCTGGAGCTTGCTCGGCGCTGCCGCCACCCCAGCGCACCAGTCACATGGAGAGCGTTGGAGATCCTGCGAATCAGCGCCGAGCAGCTCAGAGTCCCCACGAGCACCCTCTTGGCCGAGGCACGCGGGAGGTGGGCCGGACCCGAGACCCGATTCCTGATCTGATCTGCGAGACCGGTACCTGGTTTCGGACGGTACCGCTGTGTCCGTGTCCCAGCCAGTCCGGAGCGCCCCGCTCGCCCCACAGATGGCGACGTCGAGCTCCTCGAGCCGCTCAGCGACGCTCCTTCGCCCGGCATCCCGCCGAGAGCAAGGAGCACGACATGCACGACCCCCAGACCTGGGCGCTCATCCGCTACCAGGTCCTCGCCCCCTACATCGCCGCCCAGCCGCCCCGCGGGCAGCGCGGCGCTCTGCTGCGCCAGCTCGCCGAGCGCGTCTGGACCGGACCCGACGGAGAGCCCTTCATCGTCGCCGCCGAGACCATCCGCACCTGGATCCGCCGCTACCGCCTCGACGGCCTCGACGGCCTCCGAGACGCGCCCCGCCCCCGACACGGTGTGCTCGTCCTGACCGACGAGCAGCAGGAGCTCGTCTGCCGCCTCAAGCGCGAGGTCCCCGAGCGAAGCCTCGACCGGATCATCGAGATCGCCGAGGGCCTGCAGCTCGTCGAGCCCGGCGCGCTCAAGCGCAGCACGGTCCACCGGGTCCTGAAGGGGCGCGGCCTCTCCGCTCGCGGAGCCCGGATCCCCGACCGCAAGGATCTGGACCGCTTCGAGGCCGACTTCCCCGGAGCCCTCTGGCAGTCCGATCTGCTCGTCGGTCCCTGGCTCCCCGATCCGGACAAGCCCGACAAGGTCCGTCGCGCCAAGCTGTACGCCTTCTTGGACGACCACAGCCGGCTGCTCCTGGCCGGTCGCTTCCACTTCAGCGAGGCCCTGCCCCACCTCGAGCTCGTCTTCCGGGACGCCATCCGCACCTGGTCCCTGCCGCGCCGCGTCTATTACGACAATGGCGCTGTCTATCGATCACACCACATGCAGCAGGTCGTCGCGGAGCTCGGGATCCAGCGCATCGTCTTCACCCAGCCCTACCGTCCGATGGGTCACGGGAAGGTGGAGGCTCTGAACCGCTACATCCGCAGCAGCTTCCTGTCCGAGCTCAAGGCCTCGAGCATCACGACGCTCGACGGCCTCAACGAGGCGTTTGCCGCCTGGGCCGAGCAGTACAACCGCCGGACCCACACCGAGACCGGCGAGGCGCCCCGGGACCGGTACCGCCGCGGCCTGGACAAGCTCCGCTTCGTCGACGAGCGCGCCCTGCGCCAGGCCTTCCTGTGGAAGGAGACCCGCACCGCCGACAAGGCCGGCGTCCTGACGCTCATGGGCTGCCGATACCAGGTCTCCGCGAAGCTCGCGGGCCGCAAACTCGAGCTCCGCTTCGACCCCGAGGACCTCGACCAGCTCGAGGTCTGGCACGAAGGCCGCTTCGCCGAGCGCGCCAGTCCGCTGCAGATCCACACGCATCGGCGCCCGAAGGATCCGGGGGCGGAGCCGCCCGAGCCGGGCATCGAGCCCACCGGCGACTGGCTCGGCCACCTCGTGCAGCGTCGACGCGAGGGGGGCCTCGTGCCGCCCACGCCCACGACGCGGCAGCTCGCCGAGCGCGCTCGAGCACAGCGCGCCGACCAGGACGGGGCCGTGCTCGCCGTCCTCGGCCGCCTGCTGGACGCGGACGCCCTGGACGTCGAAGCCGCCCGCGGCTGGCTCGACCGCTTCGGACCCCTGGAGCCCTCCTGGGTCCAGGCCGAGCTGGCCGCACGCCTCGCTCTGGGCGAGCGCGACGACCGGCACGTCACCGACATCCTCGATGCCCTCTTGGGAGGTGCAGCGTGAGCGCGGATCACGACGGGCTCACGCGCCACCAGAAGCTGCGCCTGCGCGGCCACTTCGGCTTCACGAAGGCGCCCTTCTCCAAGTACATGTGGTCCGCCTCGATGTACGACAGCAGCGGCCAGCGCGACCTGCTCGCCGGCCTGCAGATGTGGCTCGAGCTCAAGGGGATCACCCTGCTGACTGGGCCGTCCGGGGTCGGCAAGAGCATCACGCTGCGCCGCTTCGTCAAGGAGCTGGACGAGGCGCGCTATCACGTCGTCGCGCCCACGACCCTGCCGAGCACGCCGAACGGCTTCCTGCGCTCCCTCAGCCGGGAGCTCGGGCTGCCCATGCGCCAGCACACCGCCGATCTCTTCGACCAGGTCCGCGCCCGCCTCGTCGAGCTCGGCAAGGCACAGGGACCACACCCCATCCTCGTCCTGGACGACGCCGAGGGCCTCCGCGCCCCGGTGATGGACGTGCTGCGACGCCTCACGGCCTCCGAGCTGGACGAGCAGGACCACTTCAGCGTGGTCCTCGCCGGCACCGACGAGCTCCTGCACACCCTGCAGGTCCCCACCCTCGCGCCCCTGCGGAGCCGGATCGGCTTCACCTGGCAGCTCCGACCCTACGGGCTCGAGGACGCGCGCCAGTACGTCGCCTACCAGCTCCAACGCGCCTCCGTGGACGCCAGGGTCTTCAGCGACGAGGCCGTCAAGCGGATCTTCCAGGCAAGCAGGGGCTATCCGCGCTCCATCAACCAGCTCGCGCTGCAGGCGCTGATCCAGGCCGCGATCGCCGGCCTGGACACCATCGACGGCGACTTCATGCAGCGCGTCTGCAAGAGCCACCCGCTCTACCAGAGCGTGCAAGGAGCGGCGTGATGGAGCGCGAGCGGATCGAAGTCCCGACGACCTGGACGCCCGAGGAGGCCATCACGATCCTCGGGTTTGTCGATGGTCTCCTCGACGCCATCTGGCACGCCTACGGCCCCGTGATCCGGCGCCACGAGGAGCTGCACGGTCCGCCCCCACCGCCCGACTGTCCCGAAGCCGATCCCGACGACATCCCCTTCTGAGCGGTCACGCGGCCCGGG
>JAQBVH010000642.1 GCA_027623615.1 Planctomycetota bacterium
CCCTGGGGCCCGCCGCTCGCTACCTTGGCGGCATGCTCGGACCGACCAAGATCGTCCTCTGCTTGACCGTGGCCGCAGGTGTGGCCGGGGACCTGCCCAAGGACACCCTCCCGGCCGAGCTGCCGGCCGCGGCTCCCGCAGGGTTCGAGCAGGTCGCTTACACCCCGCCGGCCGACACGGCCTTGCAGGTCAACCTTGGCCGGCGCCTCTTCTTCGACCCGATCCTGTCGGAGGACCGCAGCGTCTCCTGCGCCTCTTGCCACCGCCCGGACGCCGGCTTCGCGGATCCCACGGCGCTGTCGACCGGCGTCGGTGGTCAGAAGACGACCCGCAACGCGCCGACCCTGTTCAACCGTGCCCTCGGCACCTCGTTCATGTGGGACGGGCGCGCGGGGACCCTCGAGGAGCAGGTGCTGCAGCCGATCGAGAATCCGCTCGAGATGAACCTCGCCCTCGACGACGCGCTGGCGCGTCTCGCCGGTGACGGGTCGTACGCGACCGAGTTCCAGGCCGCTTTCGACGGCCCGCCCGACCGCGAGCGCCTCGCCCACGCGCTGGCCGCCTTCGTGCGTCGCCTGTGGATCGGCGACAGCCCCTTCGACCGCTTTCGCGCTGGAGACCGCGGGGCCTTGAGCAGTCCGGAGCTCGCGGGCTTCTGGCTCTACGAGAGCCGAGGCGGCTGCTGGCGTTGTCACACGGGCGCGAACTTCACGGACGAGCGGTTCCACAACACCGGCGTGGGCTCGAGGGACGGGGCCTCCATGCCCGGCCGCTTCGCGATCACCGGCGACGCGGCGGACCGCGGCGCCTTCAAGACGCCCACCCTGCGGGGCCTGTCCCACACGGCCCCGTACATGCACGACGGCAGCAAGGCCAGCCTGCTCGAGGTCGTGGAGTTCTACCGCGACGGTGGTCAAGAGAACGACGACCTGAGCGGGCTGATCGAGCCGATTCAGCTATCCGACCAGGACGTGACCAACCTGGTCGCCTTCCTCGAATCCCTGTCCCGCACGGCGCCGGCGGCCGCAGCCACCGAGGCCGCAGTCGACGACGAGCGCTAGGCGTCTGTGCGCCTGGACCCTATCCCCACAATCCTGATCCCCATGAGCCTGCGACGCCACCTGCCCCTCCTCCTGCTTCCCGCCGTCACCGGTCTGGCCCCGGGCCAGGGTGACCCCGCGGTGATCGAGTGCATCATTCAGGAAGGCAAGGAGAACAGCCACGTCTGGGAGACCCTCGAGTATCTCAGCCACGAGATCGGCCCGCGCCTGACCGGCTCGACCGGCCTGGCCCGCGCCAACGCCTGGACCCGCGACGAGTTCCGTCGCATGGGCCTGACGGGCTGCAAGATGGTCAAGTGGGGCGATGTCCCCGTGCGCTTCGACCGCGGCCCCTGCTCGGCCAAGATGATCGCGCCCGAGGAGTTGGCCTTCGAGTTCACCGCGCGCTCGTGGAGCGCTGGCACCGAGGGGCCCGTGCGTGGCCCCGTGGTGCGCATGCCCAAGAACGAGGAGGAGTTCGAGGCGGTCAAGGGCTCGCTCGAGGGGGCTTGGGTGCTCTCCACCTCCTCCGGTCGTCGTAGTCGCAACGAGACCGACGAACAGAAGGCCGAGCGCGAGGCCGCCGAAGCGATCCGCGACCTGGTGCGTGGCGCCGGCATCGCCGGCTCGATCACTGGCAGTCGCAACGACCTGGTCATCACCGGTGGTTCCTGGCGGGACCTGACCATGGACAATCTGCCGACCGACGTGAGCGTGCAGGTCATCCGCACGCACTTCGAGAGGATGGAGGAGCTGCTCGATGCTGGTGAGAGCGTCGAGGTCGAGATCGACCTGGCGCACTACTTCACCGAGGGCCCCTTCCCGGTCTACAACACCGTGGCCGAGATCCGCGGCACGGAGAAGCCGGACGAGGTGATCATCCTCTCCGCGCACCTCGACTCCTGGGACGGCCCGGGCAGCATGGGCACCCAGGACAACGGCACCGGTTCGTCCGTGATGATGGAAGCCGCGCGCATCCTGATGGCGTGTGAGGTGAAGCCCAAGCGCACGATCCGCTTCTGCCTGTGGACGGGCGAGGAGCAGGGCCTGCACGGTTCGCGCGAGTACGTGGCCCAGCTCTCGGACGAGGAGCAGGCCAAGGTCTCGGCCTGCCTGGTCGACGACGGCGGCACGAACTACCAGGGCGGCCTGGTGTGCATCGCGTCGATGGCGCCGATGCTGGACGAAGCGATCGCTCCGGTGGTCGCGGCCTTCCCCGACTTCGACATCGCCAACTCGACTCAGGACAAGATGCCCGGCGGCGGCTCGAGCGACCACGCCAGCTTCAACCGCGCTGGTATTCCGGGCTTCTTCTGGATCGAGAAGGGCAAGGGTGGCCGCGAGGAGAAGGACTACCGCTTCATTCACCACACCCAGCACGACACGACGCGCTACGCGGTGCCGGAGTACCTGGTGCAGTCCGCGGTGTCCTCGGCGGTGGTGGCCTACAACCTGGCCCAGGCCGAAACGATGCTGCCGCGCGAAGCGCAGGAGAGCGATGCCGAGGGCTCGGACGGGCCCGAGCCGGACCAGAGCTTCGTCGTCGAGAAGAGCGGCCTGACCGGCCCGTGGAAGGCGCAGCTGGTAGGGGAGAACGCCCCCGATCTGGCCTTCGTGATGGACCTCCAGCTCGCCAAGGACGGCCGCGTGCGCGGGATGCTCAAGTCGGCGATCGGCGAGGCCGCGATCAACAAGGGCGCCTGGGATGCGGACAAGTCCGAGGCAACGATCGAGGCCACCGGCGAGGCGGGCGCCCTCAAGTTGAGCGCCAAGCTCGAAGGCGAAGCGGTGAAGGGCCACCTGTCCCTGGGCGGCAGCGAGTACGCCTACGAGGCCGAGCGCATGCCCTTGCTGGACTCGCCTCTCAACGGCGCCTGGAAGGTTTCTCTACCCGCCTTCGAGGCGACGGTCGACCTGAGCATGGCCGTCGGTGAGGACGGCGTCCTGCGCGGCTGGTTCAAGTCCTCCAGCTCCGACAGCGCCCTCTACAAGGGCACCTGGGACGCCAAGACGCAAACCGCCACGTTCGAATACGACTACCCCCACGCTGGCCGCCTCCCCGTCACGGGCACCTACAAGGACGGCGTCTTCTCCGGAATGATCGGGGACAGCACCGAGTTCCACGGCAAGCGGGCGGAGGGCTAGGCGCCAGCAGGGAGTCGCACACCTGGCGGTGCGATTGCAATGAGAAGTGCCGCACCAGCCCTGGTTGGTGCGGC
>JAQBVH010000643.1 GCA_027623615.1 Planctomycetota bacterium
CGTGTCGTTCGCCGTCAACGAGTAGACGGCGCGGAAGAGGCCGCGCGGCTGCGCCTCGAGGCCGGGCAGGGCCTGGTTGCCGCGTCGGGCGCTGCCGAGCTCGTCCTCGCTCTCCGCGATGGAGATCATCGGCGTCGTGCGCAGGCTGCGACGCACCGCGACGGGCGTGCCGTCGCCACGTTCGAGGGTGGCGCCGAGCTCGAGGACCTCGTCCTCATCCTCCCATTGGGCGAAGGGGTGCAGCTCGCGGTTCGCGGGCGAGAAGCCGTAGAGCACGGTCTCGATCGCCTGGTGCAGGGACGACTTGCCGGCCTCGTTCGGTCCGTGGACGACGGTGACGCCCGGCTCGAACGCGAAGCGCGCGCCCGCGATGGGGCCGAAGCGGGTCAGGCTGAGGCTGCGGATCCTCACGCGGGGTCCTCCAGGCAGCGGGCGAGCAGGTCCTCTTCGAGCAGGGGCAGGAGCGAGCTCAAGTACTCGAGCCGGTCCCCCGTCCCGAGGCCGACCAGGAGCTCGGGGGCGATCGAGGCGAGCACGCCGTGGTCCTCGCGCGCCAGCTCGAGCAACTCCAGGGCCTGGGCCAGGACCGAGGGCACCGCGCGCAGCTCGCTGACGTCGCGCAGGCCGTGCAGATCGTCCGTGCGCAGCTGCACCTCGAGCGCGCCGCTGGCCTCGGTCAGGTCCTCGGCGAATGCGGCGCGGTCGTCGGACAGGTACAGGGCTCCGGCGGCGCGCGAGGTGCCGGTCAGCTCGAGCAGGAGGCACAGCTCCCGGTCCCCGGCGGCCGCGACCCGGGCGCGCGCGATCGTGGTCAGGTGTTCGAGCAGGTCCTGGGCGCTGGCGCAGGCGCCGAGGTCCTCGACCCGCACGCGGTCCCAGAGTACGGGCGCGAAGGGCACGAACACGGGCGCCGCGGGCTCACCCGCGTGCAGCTCGACGAGGAGGCCGCCCTTCTCACCGGTCTCCTTGGGGTGGCGGCCCTGGAGGTTGCCGGGGTACCAGGCGGGGAGGTCCTCGAACGGCTGATGCCGCAGGTGCACGTGGCCGAGCGCGTAGTAGTCGTAGCCCAGGTGCTCGAGGTCCGCGCGGGTGCACGGCGCGTAGGGCTGGTGCTCGGCGCTGGAGCGCGCGCCGTGGACCTGGGTGTGCAGGAGGCCGACCACCGGTACGTCCGCGGCGACGGGGGTGAAGCGCGCGGCCAGGTTGCGTTCTTCCCTGTCGGTCGGATGCCCGGCGCCCACGACCACGCCGACGACCGCGCCGTCGCGACCCTCGATCTGGATCGTGCGCGGCTTGGCCTTGCGCAGCACGTGGATGCGGCGGCGCCAGTCGTCGACGCCGTCCAGGCCGAGCAAGGCCATGCGCTTGCCGTTGCCGCCCGGATCGTGGTTGCCGCAGCAGAGCACGGTCGTGACGCCGCCCTCGGCCAGGCGGCGCAGGCCGCGCACGAAGGCCAGCTCGGTGCGGCGCGACAGGAGCGGATCGTCGAACGCGTCGCCGGCGATCAGGACCGCGTCGAGCTCGCGCTCGAGGGCCAGGTCGACCGCGGCGTCGAAGGCCTCCAGGATCGCTACCCGCAGGCGATCACGGGTGGCCTCGGCGCCCCCGAAGCGGGTCTCGAGGTGCAGGTCGGCCAGGTGCAGGAAGCGGAACGGCATGGGCCTGGCGAAGGTACCGAGCGCGGCGGGCCGATTGAAGCGTGGGGTCCTCCCTCTCTGCGGTGCGCGCCTGTCGGGGGCGGGGTAGGGTGCGCGCCATGGACGACGAGCGGGAGGTGCTGGGGGAGGAGGGTCTGGAGCCCCGCACGCAGAGGCGGCGGGTGACGCTCTTCGTCGTCGGGGTCGTGCTGATCGTGCTCGCGGCCCTGAACTTGACCAGCGCGGGCTACGGGACGCGGGTGCGGCGCGAGTTCGCCGACCGGCGCTCCTACGACATGATCAAGCCCCAGGTCCACAGGGCCTTGCCCCGCACCTTGATGCTCGGCCTGGGCGGCCTGACGCTGCTGCTGGTCGGGGCCAGGTTGGGGCGATCGCGGGACTAGGACACGGAAACCCTTTCCAGCGCGGCGTTGCCTGGCGAGGGCTGCCTGGGATTGGCCGATAGGCGAGGGAGCCCCCTCGCCTGCTCTGCGCGCCATGACCAAGACCAACGCTGCCGCCCCTCCGAGGCCCACCATTCTGATCGTCGAACCGTCGCCCACGATGCGCTCGGTCTACGGTGCCCATTGCAAGGGCCGCGGGGCCGCGGTCGAGTACGTGGCCGACGTCGCGGAGGCCATCCGCTTCGTCACCCAGCGCAAGCCCGCGGCGATCATCACCGTCGACGAGCTGGAGGGCATGAACGGCGCGAGCCTGCTGGCCGCCCTGAAGTGCAGCCCCGCGCACCGGGCCATTCCGGTGGTCCTCATGACCTCGAACGAGGTGCATCCCGAGCAGTTCGGGCCCTACGGCCCGGACCACGTGGTTCGTAAGGACGGCGAGCTGCGCCAGAGCCTCGAGGGCTTCCTCGACTCGGTGGGCCTCGGTGTCAAGGGCCTGGTCGCTGGTGACGGGGGGACCGAGCGGCTTCCCGAGGGGACGCGCATCCTCCTGGCCGAGGACAACATGGTCAATCAGACGGTCGTCGGACGCGTGCTGCACGTGGCCGGCGCCGAGGTCGTGGCGGTCAACAACGGCGCGGAGGCGGTCGCTTCGGCGCTGCGCGAGCCCTTCGACCTGGTCCTCATGGACATCCAGATGCCGACCCTCGACGGCTACGAGGCGACCCGCATCCTGCGCAGCTCTGGCAAGGACCTGCCGATCGTGGCGCTGACAGGGGAGGACGAGGAGTCCTTCCGCGCGTGCTCGGCGCACACCGCCTTCGATCGCGTGCTGTTCAAGCCCGCGGGCCGCGCCGAACTCCTGACGTGCTGCCAGGAGCTGCTCGCAGCGGCGCGGAGCAAAACGTCCTGAGTCGCCGCTCGGGGTCCTCGACGACCTCGACGCGCCGGTCAGCCCTCGCGCTGCTCGATCAGCTCACCGAGCTTGGCGTGCAGCGCACCCATCACCTCGTCGTAGGTGTAGGTGCCGATCGACTCCGGACCGCGCTTGAGGTTGACCGTCCTGGGGCCGCACCACAGGCCTAGATCCGCGTCGTCGGTCTCTCCGGGGCCGTTCACCCGGCAGCCCATGACCGCGATGGTCAGGTCGTGCTCGGCGGCGTATTCGGTCGCGCGCTTGACCTCCTCGGCCAGCTCGATGAAGCGCTCGTTCTCGACCC
>JAQBVH010000644.1 GCA_027623615.1 Planctomycetota bacterium
GAACGCGCGCGTCTGGCGGAGGCCGTGCCGCGCCTCGCCCGGACCGGCGGCCTGGTGTCCCTGTTCCTCGACCCCGACCCCCGCCAACTCGACGCCGCCCGCGAGGTCGAGGCCCCCTTCGTAGAGCTCCACACCGGCGCCTACGCGAACGCGACCGGCGCCGCCAAGGAGCACGAGTTGAAGCGCCTGACCGAGGCCGCCGCCTATGCGCGCTCCATCGGCCTGCGGGTCAACGCCGGGCATGGCCTGGACGAGGAGAACGTGGCGCCCATCGCCGCCCTCGAGGGCGTCGAGGAGCTCAACATCGGCTTCGCCCTCGTCGCGCGCTCCCTCTTCGTGGGTGTCGACGCGGCCGTGAAGGGCATGCTCGCCCGAATCGGCTGACCGAGCCGGTGGCTGGCGCACACGGTGCCGCACAACTTCTTCCCACTCGCCCTTAGCGGCTCGGGCCCCGCAGACGGTTCGGGGGGCGAGTGGGAAGGAGTTGTGCGGCACCGTACTCCGGGGGCCCCCCGTGCCGGGGTGCCCCCTGGATTCTCTCCCCCCTAACCGGCAGGATTCCCCGCGAGGGGTATCGCCATGACCAATTCGTTCCACGGCAGCTTTCCGGCCGTCCCGACGCCGATGCGCGCCGGCGCCGTTGACCTCGATGGGCTCGCGCTCCTGATCGAGGCCCACGCAACCCGGGCGACCACCGGGGTCGTCGTCTGCGGCACGACCGGAGAGGGCTCGACCCTCTCGGACGCCGAGCGCGCCGCCGTCCTGATCCGCACCCTCGACGTCGCGGCCGGGCGCCTGCAGGTGATCGCTGGCGTCGGCACCAACGTCACCCGCGACACCGTGCGCCGCGCGCGTGAGGCCCAGCAGCTCGGCGCCGACGGCCTGCTCGTCGTCACGCCCTACTACAACAAGCCCTCCGCCCGCGGCCTCCTGGCCCACTTCGGCGCCGTGGCCGAGGCGAGCGACCTGCCGATCGTGCTCTACAACGTGCCCGGTCGCACCGCCTGCGACCTCGGGCCCGAGCTCGTCGGGGAGCTGGTCGAGCGCCATGCGAACGTCGTCGCGATCAAGGAGGCCTCCGATCGGCTCGAGCGCGTGCGCGCCCTGGCTGCGATCGAGGGCTTGTCGGTGCTCTGCGGCGAGGACGCCTTCCTGGCCGACTTCCTGCGCTACGGCGCGGTGGGCTCGATCAACGTCGTCGGCAACATCGCCCCGGACGCGGTCGCCGAGCTGGTGCAGGTCGCCGGACCGAGCGGCGACCCCGACCGGGCCAACGCGCTGCACCGCCGCCTCGCACCCCTGTGCCGCGCGCTGTTCCTCGAGTCGAACCCGGTGCCCCTCAAGCGCGCCCTGGCCAACCTGGGCTGGTGCACCGACGAGGTGCGCCTACCCCTCGCGCCGCTCGAGGACGCCAGCCGCCGCGCCCTCGAGGAGGCGCTGGCCCGCGCCGGCGACCTGTTGATGCGCCCGGCGCCAGAGCCGGAAATAGCCTGAATCGCAAGGACCCAGCGCCGCGGCGCCGGGTCCTTCCTGCGGTCACTTGTCGGCCCGCTGCTTCACCGGCCAACACACCCGCGTCCTCAGCTTGGACTCGTCGGGCTCGAGGCCCGGGTCGGTCACGTATTCCTCCCAGGGCGGACCGTTCCCCTCGTACTCCTTCTCGGCCATCCAGGCCTGGACGCGCGCGTGGGTCTCCGAGAGCTTGTGGTAGGGACCGACGTGCCAGGCGACGACCGTCAAGCCTGCCGGCAGGGTGCCGCCCTTGACCCGGCCGGAGTCGGTGAACGGCTTCTCCACGACGACGCCACCCTCGAGGTCGAACTCGTCCGGGCCCTGGTCGTGGAAGCGCGCGAAGACGGTCCCCGGGCCGGCGCCGGCAGCGTTGGCCTTCTGCCACGCCTCGGGGAAGATCACCGTGAAGGTCTTCTGCAGGTCCGTGGGCTTGGACTTGACGCGGATGAACGCGGTGTGAACCGCCTCCAGTTCCTGCACCTCGATCTCGGGCACCTGCACCGGCTTGCCGACCTCGGGTAGCTGGGCGGCCTCGGCGCGCACCTCGTCGCCCGGTTCGAACACCCCCTGCGCCAGCTCGGGATCGTGCTCGATGCTGGTGTAGTCGAGGCGCAGGGTGAAGCCCTGGACCTCGAGCATGCGGCGGTGCGGGTACCGGATTCCGTCGACCGACTTCCACTCTGCGTAGTCGATCCCGACCCGGCGCACCTTCGCGCCCGACTCGTTGAGCATGTAGACCTCGAGCCGGCGCGCCAGGTGGGTCTGCGGGTCGAGCCAGAGCACGTCAGCGGGCGGCTCGCTGTCCTTGGGCACCGCGATCTGCGGCTTGGGGATCAGCTCGAGGCGCGTGCCGACGTCGTCCGTGCCGACGAGCTTCGCGCTCGCATACATCTCGCGCCAGGGCTGGTGCTGCAAGATGCCGTACTGGCGCAGATCGGCGCAGGCGACCCAACCGCGCTTGACCTGGATCGAGCCCGGCGGCTTCTCCCAGACGAGGCCGTCGATGGCGCCGAGGGTGAACTGGCCGAAGCCCTCGAACTCGCTGAGCAGGAAGGCCTTGTTCGGGCCACCGAAAACCTCCTCGAAGGTGCCCGGGCCGAGCGCGAGGTTGACCCAACTCGCCTTGCCGCGATAGCGACGGGTCTTGACGCGTTCGAGGGCCTCGGACGTGCCGAGGGCGGCCCGCGCACGGTCCATCGCGGCGGCGCCGTCGACGACCTCGCGGTCCTGGGAGAGCAAGCTGATCAGGGTGAGAGCAATCGGGAGCATGGGTGCATTCTTCCTTTCTGCTGCCGGTACGGGAACCGCTTCCCGCGCCATCGACCTTTCTGAAAGAATGCGAGCGATGGCCACGCACGACCTCGGAGGCGCCGCGTTCCCGAGCACCTGCTGGTCTCGCCTGCTGGAGGGCGAGGACGGGCGGCAGGGCCTGGAGACCCTCGCGACGCGCTACTGGCGGCCGGTCGCGGCCTACGTGCGCACGCGCTGGGCGCGCAGCGACGAGGAAGCCCTCGACGCCGCGCAGGACTACTTCCTGTGGGTGCTCGAGGCCGGCCTGCTCGCGAAGGTCGACCCCACCCGCGGCAGCTTCCGCGGCTTCCTCAAGGCGAGCCTCGCGAACTTCGTCCACGACCAGGCACGCAAGCGACGGACTCGGAAGCGGGGCGGCGACCATCACTTCGTGCCCCTCGACGTGACCCTCGAACTGACCGGCGGGGACGCCTCTCCCGAGGAGGCCCTC
>JAQBVH010000645.1 GCA_027623615.1 Planctomycetota bacterium
CGGGCCGCTCCCCTCGAGAGGGGAGCAGCCCGCGCTGGTTGAGAGCCGTCAGTCGCTCAACACTGCTGCGATCAACACTGGCTGAACCCGCAGGAGTAGCACTTCACGCACCCCTCCTCAAAGGCCACCGCGTCGCTACAGGCGGGGCACTTGACCTTGTAGTTGGTCAGCTCGCGCTCCTGCTTGGACTTGGCGATGGCGGACGGCGGGGCCGTGGGCTTGTAGGCCGAGGTCGAAGTCGCCGGGGCCTGCCGCATGCTGCCGTCGGCGCTGACGCGGCCGAGCAGCAAGGCCTCCAGACCGTGGTCGGCCTTGGCCTGCAGGTAGCGGTGGATCGCCGTCGCCAGGCCGTCCGCCAGGGACATGATGCGCCCGTCCTTCGTCGGCACGGACAGGCTCGAGCCGATGCCCGAGAGCTGCTTCATCGCCCGCTCCAGGCTGCCGTTCGAGCGCAGCCACAGGGACAGGATGCGGCAGATCGCTTCCAGGTCCGAGTTGGCCACGTCGCCGCCCTTGCCGAGCTGCGCGAAGACCTCGCGCTCGCGGCCGGAGATCGGATCGACCGTGACCTTCACGTGCATGTTCCCGAACGGCGTCATCTGGCGGATGCGCAGGGCGGTCATGATCTCGGGCAGCTTGATCGGGGCCAGCATGGGGCCGTCGGCCGTGGTCTCCACGAGCAGCGCGGGCGGCGCCGCGGGCGCCTCGGTCGTTTCCTTGAAGCGCTCGCTCGAGCCCTTCAGCGCCATCGGCTGCACGTCGCGGCAACCATCCCGGTAGACGGTCACGCCCTTCACATCCAGGTCGATCGCGAGCTGGTAGATCTCGCGCACGTCGTTCGCGGTGGCGTCGTGCGGGAAGTTGATCGTCTTCGAGATCGAAGCGTCGCAGTGGTCCTGATAGGCGGCCTGCATGCGCATGTGCCAATCAGGGGTGATGTCGTGCGCCGTGACGAACAGGTCCTTGTCAGCGGCCGGCACCTGGTCGAGGTGGGACAGGCTGCCGTGCTCGAGGATCTGGTCGGCCAGGCCCTCGGACCAGTAGCCCTGCTCCCGCGCGCGGCGCTCGAAGACCGCGTTGACCTCGCGCATGATCGTCGGCCTGCCCTGGTTGTCCTTCATGACCTGACGGTCGAAGACGAGGCTGAACATCGGCTCGATGCCGCCGGAGCAACCGGCGATGATCGAGATCGTGCCCGTCGGAGCGATCGTGGTCGTGTAGCTGTTGCGCAGCCGGCGACCTTGCTTCTCCCAGTCGGAGCCTTCCCAGGCCGGGAACACGCCGCGCTCATCGGCGAGGATCTCGGAGGCCAGGTGCGACTCCTCGTTGAGAACGCGCATGACCTCGGCGCCGAAGGCGGTGCCCTGAACCGAGTTATAGGCGATGCCGAGCTCGTACAGCGCGTCCGCGAAGCCCATCACGCCCAGGCCTACCCGGCGGGTGGTCTTCGACATGTTGTCGATCTGCGGCAGCGGGTAGCGGTTGACCTCGATCACGTCGTCGAGGAAACGCGTGGTCGTGTGCACAACCGAGGTGAACCCGTCCCAGTCGAAGGAGGCGCTGCCCGCGTCGTCCCTCAGGATGAAGCGCCCCAGGTTGATCGACCCCAGGTTGCAGGAGTCGTAGGGGTGCAGCGGCTGCTCGCCGCAGGGGTTGGTCGCCTCGATCAGCCCGACGTTCTTGATCGGGTTGCGCTTGTTGATGCGGTCGATGAAGACCACACCCGGCTCCCCCGACTCGTGGGCGTGGTCGATGATCAGGTCCCACAGCTCACGCACAAGCACCGGGCTGCCGTCCGGCCTGTGGAGATCGGCCCACGCCTTGGTGCGCGGATTCTGGATCCGGTGGACCTTCTGGTCGATGTGCAGGTCCTCGAGGAACTGGTCGGTGACGGCGACCGAGATGTTGTAGTTGGTCAGCCGCGTACGATCGTCCTTGAAGGTGATGAACTGCAGGATGTCGGGGTGGTCGACGCGCAGGATGCCCATGTTGGCCCCGCGGCGGAACGCGCCCTGCTGGATGGCGTCGGTGGCCTTTGAGAAGACCTGGATGAACGACAGCGGGCCCTCGGTGGTGCCCCCCGAGGAGCGCACCAGGTCACCCGCCGGACGCAGGCGCGAGAAGCTGAAGCCCGTGCCGCCGCCGGCCTTCTGGATCAGGGCCGTGGCCTTGATCGAGTCGAAGATGCCTTCGATCGAGTCCTCGACCGGCAGCACGAAGCAGGCGCTCAACATGCCCATCTCACGCCCGGCGTTCATCAGGCACGGGCTGTTGGGCATGAAGCGCCGCTCGGCCATCAGCGTGTAGTAGTCACGCGCGACCCCGAGCGACTGCTCCCAGGCGTCGGGCTGCAGCAGCGTCTCGGCCCGGGCCACGTGCGACGCGACGCGCCAGAACAGCTCCCGCGGGGTCTCGATCACCTCTCCCGTCTCGGCCGACTTCTTGAGGTAGCGGCGCTCGAGGACGGTGATCGCATTGGCGCTCAGGTCCGGCTCGGGCAGGTCCATCGGCGGGGAGACCGCCATCAGGGCGGCCTTCGCGGCGGCGGAGCCCGACGAAGGGCTCGAGGACTGGGGCCGAGATTGGCTCGCCATGGGTGCGGTGGACTGCGGCGTCGGGTTCAAGCGGCTCCTCCTAGGGTGTGTGGCAGACGGCCCCCCCGAAACGCAGGAGTGGGAGACCTCCGGCCGATCTTCTCTCCCTTCTCCCGATGGTTCAAGCACGCGCTCGGGAAGCCACCGTCGTCTTCCCACGAGGCGTCGTGGAGGACTTGTTGGTGACGTGTGGAAGCGCTGTTGGGATCACGTGGAACGGCGCCGCGTGAGCCGCCGGCGAACCGCTTCCGCCTCTGGCACGCGCAGGCTGTGGGCCATGACGGCGTAGGTCACCACCCCCACTCCGATGGCGCTCATGAGCGCCAGCGCGCGGCCGAGGAGGTCGACGAGCAGTGCCTCCGCCCCGAGCGACGCCGCCCCGCTCACCGCGGCCGCCAGGACCATGCGCGCCAGGGGCCCGACGAAGGCGGTCTGGCACCGGGGAAGATGCAGCTTCTTGTGGAGGCCCGGTAGAAGCAGGATCAAGCTCCCCCAACTCGTCAGCGCCGTCGCCAAGGCCAGCCCGTCCACGTCCATGCCCGCCAGCCGCACGAAGACCAGGTTCAGGCCAACGTTGAGCACGAGCATCGCGATCGAGATGCGCACGGGCGTCCGGAAGTCGCCCAGGGCGTAGTACGTGCGCGCCACCAGGCCGAC
>JAQBVH010000646.1 GCA_027623615.1 Planctomycetota bacterium
GGGGGTGAGCAGGATCTCGCCCCGCCGTGTCCGGGCGCTGACGCTCCAGGTCGCGAGCTCGCCGACCTCGAAGGGCAGGTTGAGGTCGTAGACCACCGCCTTCTCGGGCTTTGACTGGTCCGCCGTGAGGGGCAGGGGGAACTGCCAGGCGAGGGCCTCTCCCTCGCGACCGGTCGGGCTGTAGTCCACCCGCGGCACGTCGTCCAGCTCGAGCGGGACGCACAGGTAGCGCTGGAAGCCGCCCTCCTTGGCCGGGCGGATCGTGCCGAGTCGCGGCGTGCGTCCGGTGACCTTCTCGACGAAGGCGACCAGCTCGTCGGTGGGGCTGTCCGCGGCCGGAACCTGGAACTGCAGGATCGACTGATGACGCCAGCCCTCGTTCCAGAGGTTGGCCACGGCCCTGGAGGGCAGGGTGCCCGGCGCGATGTCCGCGTCGTTCTCGCGCACCACGGGGTCCCACTCGTCGGCGGTGACCGTGTCCGCCCAGAACCAGCGCGGACCCAGCGCCGTCGCGGCCGAGGTGTCGAGGGCCTTGGGCGAGGGCAGGGGCAGGATCGGCGCCAGGAAGGAGATCAGGCCGAACAGCCCCAGGAAGCAGAGGCTCCAGAAGGCCGTGCGGTTGCGGCGCAGACGCCGCCAGGCGTCCGACCAAAGGCTCTCGCCCTTGTGGCGCTTCGACTCCTTGAGGAGCGTGGCCATGTCCTTGGCGGAGCCCAGGTCCCAGCGTGTTTCGGTGGACGCGCGCATCACTCGTCCTCCAGGTTGATGCGCGGGTCGAGGAAGGTGTACGCGAGGTCGACCAGCGTGTTCAGGCTGTAGACCAGGACCGTGTAGAGGATGGTCACGCCCATCGAGAGCGTGTAGTCCCGGTTGGTTGCGCTGTTCACGAAGTGGGAGCCGGTCCCGGGGATGAAGAAGATGCTCTCGATCACCAGGGAGCCGGTCAGGATGCCGGCCGTGGCCGGGCCGAGGTAGCTGACCACGGGGAGGATGCCGCCCTTGAGCGCGTGGCGCATGATGACCGTGCGCGGCGCGAGGCCCTTGGCGTAGGCGGTGCGGATGTGGTCCTGGGAGAGGACCTCGAGCATGCCCGTGCGCGTCAGGCGCGCGATGTAGGCGGCGAACACGAGGCCGAGGCAGAAGCCCGGCAGGATCATGTGCCGCAGGGTGCCCCAGCCCGCGACGGGGAACAGGGGGACCATGAAGACGAACAGGATGATCAGGAAGCTCGCGATCACGAAGTTCGGCAACGCGATGCCGCCGGTCGCCGCCAGGCGCATCGAGAGGTCGAGCTTGCTGCCCCGTTTCAAGGCGCTCGCGATCCCCGCGGAGACGCCGAGGGCCAGGGCCCACATCATCGCCACGATCCCGAGTAGGGCGCTGATCGGCAGGGACTGCGCGATGATCTGATTGACGTTCCAGTCCTTGTAGCGGAAGGACGGGCCCAGGTCCCCGGAGAGGACCCCCGTGAAGGGCTTCACTCCCTGATCTGCCTTGAAGAAGGCGAAGCCGTCATCGTCCGAGACGAAGAAGTCGACCCCCTCCGCAAGCTCGAAGCCGTCGTCGCCGGAGCGGAACCAGCGCGGGCGCTTGTCATCAAGGTTGAACGGACCCGTGTACTGCAGGAACTGCTTCCACATGGGCCAGTCGAGGTGGTACTTGCGTTTGATGTTCTTCTCGATGGCCTCGGGCAGCACCCGGTCGTGATCGAAGGGGCCGCCCTTCACCGAGCGCATCAGGAAGAACGAGACCGACATCACCACGAAGAGCGTGATGGCGAACCAGAGCAGTCGCCGCAGGAGGAAGCGCAGCACTAGCGGTTCTTCCGTTCGCGCAGCTGGTTGGGGGAGTACTTGCCCTCGGGCGGTCCGTGGGAGCGCACGTGCTCGTGGCGCCCGTCGTCGGGGTACTGGGCCCGCTTGGCGGCCAACTCCTCGTCGTCCATCCAGTACCAGAACTTCGGGAAGTGCTCGTCCTGCACGTTCTCGAAGAAGCCGCCCAGGCGCGCGTCGACCACGTTCTTGGTGACGTAGTAGTAGATGGGCAGGATCGGCAGCTCGTCCATCAGGATCTCCTCGGCCCGCTGCAGGATCACGGCGCGCTTCTGCATGTCGAGCTCCCGCGCGGCGTCGGCGATGAGCTGGTCGTACTCGGGGTTGGAGTAGCCCGTCTTGTTGTTCCCGCCGCCCGTCACGAACATGTCGAGGAAGGTGTTGGGGTCCGAGTAGTCGCCGATCCACGCCGAGCGCGAGACGTCGTAGCCCAGGTTGTTCTGGGTGTCGAGGTAGACCTTCCACTCCTGGTTGAGCAGCTTGGCGTTGATGCCGAGCTCCTTGTTCCAGCTCTCGGCGATCACCTCGGCGATGTCCCGGTGGGCGTCCGAGGTGTTGTAGTGGATCTCGAGGGTGGGCATCGACTTGCCGCCTGGGCCGAAGCCGGCCTCGGCCATCAGGGCGCGGGCTTCGTCGGCGCTACCTGCCGCTGCCACGGCCTTGGTGTACCCGGACATGGGCGGGACCAGGGAGTCGGCCGGCACCTCGCCCTTCTTCTCGATCTTCACGCAGATCGTCTCGCGCGGGATCGTGAGCCACAGGGCGCGCCGCACGCGCTTGTCGTCGAAGGGCGGCTTGGTGACGTTGACCCGGTAGAAGTACGAGCCGAGGTAGGGCGCGGGCGTGAAGTCCTCCCGCGGCAGCAGCTCCTGAACGACGTTGGTCGACACGCGGTCGATGTAGCTGGCCTGCCCGGTGAGATAGAAGTTGAGCATCGTCGACTCCTTCTCGATGGCGGTCACGTCGATCGTGTCGAAGGCGACGTTGTCCGCGTCCCAGTAGGTCTCGTTCTTGACGAGGCGGATGCGGTCGTTGACCCGGCGGCTGGCGACCCGGTAGGGACCGTTGGTCACCAGGCGGTCGGGCTGCAGCCACTTGAGCTCCCAGTCGTCGGGATAGTCGGCCTTGGCCTCCTCGATGTTGCGGCGGTTGACCGGGAAGAGCGGATAGAAGCCGACCAGGTCGAGGAAGAACGGGGTGGGGGACTCGAGCTCCAGCTCCAGGGTGTGGCTGGCCGTCTTGCGGATGCCGACGTCTTCCCAGGGACCCTTGCCCTCCGTGAAGGCGCGCGCGCCCCGCACGTACCAGAGCTGGTAGGCGTACTTCGAGGCGGTCTCCGGATCGAGGAAGCGGCGGAAGGAGAACACGAAGTCCTCGGCCGTCACCGGATCTCCGTTGCTCCAG
>JAQBVH010000647.1 GCA_027623615.1 Planctomycetota bacterium
GGCTCGCGCAGATCGACGGACGCGCGCCGGTGAGCGTGATGATCAACAGCGTCGAGCCGGAGCACGCCCAGCTCCAGACCTGGCTCGAGCGCGGGCTGTCCCTCGACGTGCACACGCTCGATCATCCCTGCCCGCTGCTGCAGGGCGGCGACCTCGAGCGGGCGCGCTCGACCTTCGAGCGCTGCGTGGATCTGCTCAACGAGATCCCGGGCAACGCGCCGGTCGCCTACCGCATGCCCTGCTGCGACTCGATCAACTCGGTCAGCCCGCGCTTCTTCGCCGAGATCTTCGAGGGCACGACCGCCGCCGGGAACTTCCTGACCATCGACAGCTCCGTCTTCACGGTCTTCTCGGACCAGCGCTTCCGCCAGCACCTGCCCGCCGATCGCTCCTTCGTGAACACGATCGAGGACTACCCCTTTCCGTACGTGATCGGCGAGCGGACCTGGGAGCTGCCCTGCGTCGTTCCCAGTGATTGGGAGGCGCAGCACCTGCGCGGCCCGAACCACCCCGACACGGTCGCGGACTGGAAGGCGGCGCTCGAACGGACGGTCGAGGCCAAGGGCGTGTTCACCCTCGTCTTCCATCCCCACAACTGGATCCAGGCGCGCCAGCTGCTCGAGTTGATCGAGCATGCGCAGGAGACCTACGGCGAGCGCGTCCGCTTCCTCTCCTTTGCCGAGGTGAACGGGCGCCTCGACGAGGCCGTCGGAGCGCTGCGCGCGGAGGACGGGTCCTGGACGGGGACGCGGCTGGTCGACCTCCAGGGGGATGGGCTGTACGACGTGGTGCGCACGGGCGAGACGCTGCTCTGGGACGGCGCGGAGTGGACCAGCCTCGCGCCGGGGTTTGCGCCCGAGGCCGAGTTCGGGGTCGGTCCCCAGGAGGAGGCGCGCGTCCTCGCCCCCAGCGGGTCGTTCCGCTTCCTGCGCGGGGCCTGGAGCCGGGGACCGGATCCGCCGACCGGGCGCGGGCTCCTCGTCGACCTCGACTCGGACGGGGTGAGCGAGTACGTGCTGAAGGACGCGGTGTACCGCGCGGCATGGGACGGGAGCTGGGAGCGATTGCGCTTCGCGGCGCCGCGGCCACTGCTCGACGACGCAGGACGGGACGCTGGCGTGCGCTTCGTCGACCTCGACGAGGACGGGCTGCTCGACGTGGTCGCCTCGAACGAACACGGCGCCTCGGTGCACCGCCTCGTCTCGATGGAGCGTGGCTGGACTGGCGGCGGGGTGACCAGCCTGCCGCCGATCACGATCGAAGGGCGCGAGCGCGGAGCGTGGCAACACTCGGGGCACCTGTGGTGGCAGAACGAGGACACGGCGCACCTGGCGAACCACGTCGACCGACGCTCGTTCGCGGAATTGCTCACGGCAGTGACTCCCGACCCTCTCGGTCCCGCGGAGGCGATCAGCGCCATGCAGGTCGAGGGTCCGTGCTGGATCCGCCTCGCCGCGGCGGAGCCCCTGATCGCCGACCCCGTGGCCTTCGACTGGGACCACACCGGCGCGCTGTACGTGGTCGAGATGGGGGACTACCCGCTCGGCTCGGGTGCCGGCGGCCGCGTGCGCCGGCTGGTCGACGACGACGGAGACTGGGAGTACGACAGCGCGACCACCTTCCTCGACGGCCTCGCCTTCCCGACCGGCGTCGCACCCTGGCGCGACGGCGTCCTGATCACCTGCGCACCGGACATCCTGTTCGCGCGCGACACGACCGGCGACGGGGTCGCCGACGAGGTGCGCGTCGTCGTGACGGGCTTCGGTGAAGGGAACCAGCAGCACCGCGTTAACGGACTCTGGTGGGGGCTCGACAACCGCTACCACGGGACGGTGAACGGCGTGCCCTTGGGCGGGCGTGATTTCGCCCTCGAGCCGGACACCTGGAGGGTGATCCCGGAGCTCGGACGCACCCAGTTCGGCAAGACCCGTGACGACTGGGGCAACTGGTTCGGCGGGAACAGCTCCTACCCCGCGTGGCACTGGCCCCTGGCCGCCGAGGTGATCGCCCGCGCGCCGCACCTGCCGCCGCCGCCCAGCTTCCTGCCCGTCCTGCCCGGGGGCGAGGAGGTCCACCCCCGCGCGCCGCTCCCCGCGCGCTTCAACGACCCGGGTGCGGCGCGGCGCTTCACCTCGGCGTGCAGCCCGATGATCTATCGCGACGATCACCTGCCGCCCGGGTTCGACCTGTTCGTCTGCGAGCCGGTGCACAACCTGGTCGCTCGTCGCGAGCTGGTGAGGGACGGCGTCAGCTTCCGCGCGGAAGGCGGCGGGTCCGTCGACTTCCTGACCTCGAGCGACCCGACCTTCCGGCCGACGATGATCCGCACGGGCCCCGACGGCGCCCTGTGGGTCGCGGACATGTCGCGGGCGGTGATCGAGCACCCCGAGTGGATCCCCGACGACTGGGAGGCGCGGCTTGACCTGCGCGAGGGGCACGACCGCGGGCGACTCTATCGGATCGGGAGCCACATCCTCCATGACCCGCGGCGGTTCCCCAGCCTGATCGACACCGGCGATCTGCTCGCCGCGCTCGAGAGCCGCAACGGGTGGGTACGGGACTGTGCGCAGCGGCGGATCCTGGAGTCGCAGGAGGACCTCGGGCAGGACCTCCTGCGGATCATGATTTCCAGTGCGCATCCGGCCGCGCGCCTGCAAGCCCTCGGTTGCATGGATGGCCTGGGCTGCTTCGAGGACTTGGACGCGGTGCTGCTCACCCTCCCGTTGAGGGATGAGGATCCACGGGTACGCCGAGCTGCGGTGAGACTCGCGGCCGACCAGGCGGAGCTCCTCGTCGTGCCCCTGACCAGGCTCGCGGACGATCCGGACGCTGGCGTGAGGATGCAGCTGGCCTCGACGCTCGGAGAGCTCTCCGGCGCCGACAGCGGACAGCTCCTCGCGAGGTTGCTCGACCGCGACGGCGAGGACCAACACGCCCGGTTCGCGGCGCTGTCCTCCCTCCACAGCTCGAACCTCGACGCCTGCCTCGCCGCCGTGCTGAAGCCGGAGCGCCGACGCGACGTGCTCCTTTGCGCCGCGCGTGCTCCCTGGGGAGACCCGTCGCGGTCCCTGGCGCGGGCACCGGGCGACGACGCGGAGCGGCTCGGTCACCTCGCGGCGATGCTCCGCGTGCGGTTGGACCTTTCCCTGGTCGGTCTGGAAGACCTTGTGCTCCACGCCCAGGACCCGGACTGCGACCTGGACCTCATGGACCGCCTGCGCATCCTCGAACGAGCT
>JAQBVH010000648.1 GCA_027623615.1 Planctomycetota bacterium
GGCGGACTTGCATCGCGGGACGCCGTGGATTTGGCGCAACCTGGGCAGCGGCAATCAGGAGCCGGCCAGGCGCCCTTCCCATTGCTCGGCGGTCATCAGGATGTCCCGCTTCTGGCCGCCCATGTACGGGCCGATCAGGCCCAGCTCCTGGAGCTCGTCGAGGACCTCGCAGGCGTCGTCGAACTCGAGGCCGAAACGGCGCTGTAGGAGGGAGACGGCGACGCGCCCGTGGGTCAGGAAGAGGTGTCCGGCCTCCTTCACGACGCCCGCGTCGAGCTCGACGGTGGCGGCTGCGGCCTCGGGCGGAGCGGCGGGCTGGAGCACGACTTCGGGCTCGGGGGAGGACTCGGCGGCGACGTCTTCGTCCTCGGAGATCAGCTCTTCCTCGGGCTCCTCGTCCTCCTCCTCGTCGAGTTCGGCGGCTTCGTCGTCCTCCTCCTCGTACTCCGCTGCCTCTTCCTCCTCCTCGCCCTCGTCCGCCTCGTCCTCTTCCTCGTCGAGTTCGGCGGCTTCCTCGTCGTCTTCCTCGTCGTCTTCGTCGTCGTCTTCGTCGTCGTCTTCGTCGTCGTCTTCGTCGTCCTCGTCTTCGTACTCGGCTGCCTCTTCCTCGTCCTCCTCCTCTTCCTGGTCGTCCTCGAGCTCGGCAGCTTCCTCCTCGTCTTGCTCGTCCTCGTACTCGGCGCCGACCTCGTCCTCGCCTTCTTCGTCCTCCTCGAACTCCTCGAAATCCTCCTGGGCCTGGAGTGGCAACGGCGCCGCCGCGGGCGCACTGGCAGCGGGCGCACGGGGAGTAAACGAGTCCGGCTGTTCCCAGGCCGGGACGGGGGGGCCCTTCTTGGCCGGGCCGTGATCCTCGAGGATCCGGACTCCGCCGGTCGTCAGCTGGGCTTGCGAATCTGCGGCGGGCTCGCGGGCTTCTCCGCCGGGGACGGCCCGCACGAGGCTCGTGTCCCCAGCCAGATCGCCGTCAACGCCGTCTCCGGCGGGCCGATTGGCCTCGGGGGGACGCCAGGAATGGGCGTCATCGAAAGTTTCACGCTCGGGTTCTTGCTCGTCATCGTCGAGGGCGAGGACAGCGGCTCCCTCGGGGACCTTCCCATGGAGACGGACGTCCTCGGGGTAGGGCGAGGGCGGAATCGGCTCGAGTTGCGGTGCGCGGTTCGTGGACCACAGCTCTTCCATGTAGGAGAGCGTGGCCTCGTCGGGTAGCAACGCGTTTGCTTCGGCCGACGAAACTCCGTCCGCGTCCCGCTCCGAGAGAGCGTCCGAAATCGTCGGAGTCTGGCCCCCATTCCGCCGAAAACGATCCCCGGTCCGCTGAAGCCCGCCGAGCCAGGCCAGCCAGACGGCCGAGAAGGCGACCGCGCCGCCGATCACCAGCCCCGCCCAGGGGCCGAGGGCCAGGAGCGCACCGCCGGTCGCGTCGCCGAGAGAGCCCGCGTGGAGCTTGCCCTCGCCGCCCGCGTGCAGGGCACCCAGGCAGACCGCCAGGCCTAGCGCTGTGAACAGGAAGCCGCTGAGGTGACGTCCGACGTCCAGGTCCTTGGCGGACAGGGCCATCGCGGCGCCGACGACCGCGAAGCCACCCGCGGCGACCATACCGGGCAGGAAGCCGACCGCTTCGACGATCCCATGGGCGATGGCGGCGGTTCCCCCGGTCGAGCCGGTCTGACCCTTGGCCAGGGCCATGGCGACGAGCACCATGGGGAAGGCCGACGCGGTGAACAGCACCATGCCGAGCACTTCGCGCGAGGCGATGCTCGGTCGGGAGACTTGCTGGTTCTCGGACATCAGGACCCCTCCGCTTCTTCGATGTTGGCCATGTTCTCTTCCCAGTCCTCGAGGGTCATGAGGATCTCTCGGGATTTGGAGCCACGGTGGTCGCCGAGGATCCCGGCGTCGGTCATCTGGTCGATCAGACGTGAGGCGCGCGTGTAGCCGATGCCCAGGGCGCGCTGCAACAAACTGGCGCTGCCGCGCTTGGACTTGAGCACCACGGTCACGGCGTCGTTGAACATGTCGTCCATCCTGTCGCCGCCCTGGGTCAGCTCCCCCGGCGGCGCGGAGCCCGTGGCGACTTGCTGCAGCTCCTGGTTGAAGGTCTGGACCGACTCCTTGCAGACGAAGTCGACCAGGGCGCGCAGCTCGTGGTCCTCCACCAGCGCGCCCTGCACCCGCCGCAGGGACGAGGTCTGGGGCGGGGTGTAGAGCATGTCCCCCTGACCGAGCAGCTTCTCGGCGCCCATCGCGTCCAGGATCACGCGGCTGTCGATGCGCGAGGAGACCTGGAACGCGATGCGGGTGGGCAGGTTGCCCTTGATGACCCCGGTGATCACGTCGGTCGAGGGTCGCTGGGTGGCCACGATCACGTGGATGCCGACCGCCCGCGACTTCTGGGCGAGGCGCGCGATCGCCTGCTCGGCTTCCTTCTTGGACTGCATCATCAGGTCGGCCATCTCGTCGATGACGACCACGATGTAGGGCTGGTGGCGGGGGGTGCGCTCCTCGTTGAAGTCGTCCCCCATGCGCTCGCGCAGCTTCTCCTCGCCGAGCCCGTTGAAGGCCTTGATGTGCTTGACCCCGGCGTTCTTGAAGAGCTCGTAGCGCGCCTCCATCTTCTCGACCGCCCAGAGCAGCACGCGCGTGGCCTGCGTCATGTCCGTCACGACCGGCAGCTCGAGGTGCGGGATCTTCTCGAACATCTGCAGCTCGACCATCTTCGGGTCGATCAGGATCATCTTCACGTCGTGGGGCGAGCGCGTCAGCAGGATGCTCGCCAGGATCGTGTTGATGCAGACCGACTTGCCGGAGCCGGTCGTGCCCGCGATCAGGAGGTGCGGCATGCGCGCGAGGTCCTCGACGATCGCCTTCCCCTCCGCGTCCATGCCGATGAACATGGGCAGGGCCATGAAGCCCTTGTCGTAGGCCTTCTGGGACACCAGCTCACTGATGCGCACCATGCGTCGTTTCGCGTTCGGCACCTCGATGCCGATGGTCGACTTGCCGGGGATGGGCGCGATGATGCGCACCGAGCGGGCGCGCAGGGTGGCCGCGATCTCCTGGGAGAGCTGGGTCACCTTGTTCATGCGCGTGCCCTGGGACACGGTCAGCTCGAACTGGGTCACGGTGGGGCCGACCTGGGCGCCGACCACCTCGGCCTCGACCCGGAAGCTCTTCAGGGCGTTCTCGAGGTCACGCGCGCACTTCTCGAGGAAGTCCTTGTCGACCGCGCT
>JAQBVH010000649.1 GCA_027623615.1 Planctomycetota bacterium
CAGATAGTCGAGGATGTCCGCGGCGTGGGAGGCCTGACCGAACTCGGGCTCGCCGATCAGGGCGCCGTCCGCGTCCGCGTGGAAGGGCAGCTCGAAGGCGGCGCACTTGAGCTGCTCGGAGAGCAGCACCAGGTTGTTGGGGTCGACGGCGAGCTGCTCCTTGGGCGCCTCGAAGAGCCAGTCGGGGTGGTGGGCCAGGAACTGGTCGACCGGCTCCGAGCGCGCGACCTGCACGCACAGGCTGGGCCGCCCGCGCCGACCGACGCGACCTGCGCGCTGCCAGAACGAGGCCTGGTTGCCCGGGTAGCCCACGAGCACCGCGACGTCGAGGGCCCCGATGTCGATGCCGAGCTCGAGCGCGTTGGTCGAGACGACGACCTTGATGGAGCCGTCCTTCAGGCCGGTCTCGATCTCGCGCCGCATGTCGGGCAGGTAGCCGCCGCGGTAGCCGCGCACCTCGTCCGGCCGCAGGCCGAGGTCCAGGGCGGACTCCTTCAGGTAGCGCGTCAGCACCTCGACCGCCGTACGCCGGCCGCAGAAGAAGATCGTCTGGTGCTTGGGGCCGCACACCAGGTGCGCGAGCTCGCGTGCCTCCTCGAGGGCGTTCGCGCGCAGGCCCGCGACCGAGTCGACGATGGGTGGGTTGTAGACGCCGAAGTGGCGCGCGCCCGAGGGGGATGCGTCCTCCGTGATGACCTCGAGTTCGCGTCCGAACAAGCGCGCCGCGTGGGCTCCCGGGTCGCGGATGGTCGCCGAGCTCGCGAGGAAGCGCGGGTTCGCCCCGTAGTGGCGCGCGATGCGCAGGAGGCGTCGCAGCACGCCGGCCACGCTCGAGCCGAGCACGCCGCTGAGGGTGTGCACCTCGTCGACGACCACGTAGCGCAGGTCGCGAAACAGCTCCGACCACTTGGCGTGGTTGGGCAGGATGCCCTGGTGGAGCATGTAGGGGTTGGTCAGGATGAGGTGCCCGCGGTCGCGCAGCGAGCGCCGGATCGCCGGCGGCGTGTCCCCGTCGTACGTCGTCGCGTGCCACGGCGCGCCCAGGGCTGCGATGATCGAGGTCAGCCCGGCGCTCTGGTCCTGGGAGAGGGCCTTGGTGGGATAGAGGAACAGGGCGCGCGCCGAGCCCTCGGTCTCCATCAGCGCCTGCAGCACCGGCGCGGTGAACGCGAGCGTCTTGCCGGAGGCCGTGGGGGTCGCGACGAGCACGTCCTTGCCCGCCAGGGCCAACTCGATCGCGCGCGACTGATGCTCGTAGGGCTCGGCGATCCCCTTGCTCTGGTAGAGCTCGACGAGTTTCGGGTCCAGACCACTCGGCCACGGTCGCGTGCTTCCCGGCCGCGCGGGGACCGTGTGCCAGTGCACGATGCGCTGGCTGAAGCGCGCGTCCGTGCGCAGGCGCTCCACGATCGCGTCGACGCCTCCGCCTCGGGCGCGTCGCGCGCCGCCGTGCTGCGGGCCGGGGGTCGGGTCGGAGGGGGAGTTCACGGGTGCGGCGGAGCTTCGGGTTCTGTTCGGGAGAGTAGCAACGCCCGCGCGGGACCTCCAGGTCGAGGTGCCTTCCCCGGCTGCCGCAGCCCATCCGTGCCATCCTCCGTGGGGAATCTTGAAACCATTCCGCCCTGGAGCGCGAGAGAAGCTCGAGCCTGCTCCCTGCCTCGCTGCTGAACAATGACTTCCCGCCTCCTCACGCTGCTCCTGTTCGCTGCCCCGGCCGCCGCCCAGTGCGACGGCCTGCGCCTCATCCGGTCCAAGCAGCACTACGGCGACGAGTTCGGAACCGCCATGGATATCGACGGGGGGCGCCTCGCGGTGGGAACGCCTGGAGTCGACCATCCCGTGCAGGGCGGCCACGTGTACGTGTACGACCTGGCGACGAGGGAGAAGCTGCACCGGATCCAGTCCAGCTTCGCGAAGTTGAAGCTGGGGACCGCACTCGACCTCGACGGTGACTCGTTGGTGGTCGGCGGTCCAGGCGCGAGCTGGAATCCGGAGGGACGGGTCTTCGTGTTCGACCTCAGCAACGCTCCCTACGAGATGACCACCGACGATGCGATCCTCACGATCGACGGGCCTGGGTCGGGGGACAGGTTCGGGACGAGCGTGGCGTTGGATGGCAACCTGCTGCTGGTGGGGGCGGTGGCGGGCGACGTGGCCTACGTCTACGACTGGACGACGGGGCAGCTGCTGCACGAGTTCAGCCCCGCGGACCAGTACAGCCAGTTCGGTCACAGCGTGGCGCTCGAGGGCAACCTCGCTGCCGTCGGCGCACCGAACGAGGACACCGCGGCGCACATCGCGGGGTCGGTCTTCGTGTTCGACGTCGTCACGGGCCAGCAGCTGTACTGGTTGTTGCCGCCGAAGCCGTGGTTCCAGGCCGACTTCGGCTTCGACCTGGACCTCGACGGTGGACGCCTGCTGGTGGGGGACCCGGGCTGGACGCGTCCGACGTACCTGTTCGAGGCGGCGACCGGCGCGCTCTTGATGGAGTTTCGGGGCACGGAGGACAGCGAGGACTTCGGCTGGTCGGTCAGCCTCGACGGAGACCGGGCCATGGTCGGCGAGCCCGGGTTCTTCGAGGGCTCGGTCTACGTGTTCGACACGGACACCGGCGCGCGGCTCGCGAAGTACACGCCCGAGAGCTTGGCGACGTATGCCAACCCCGGGGAGGAGGTCGTCCTGCGCGAGGGCTGGAGCGCTGTCGGCGCGCCTACCGATCGGGTCAATGGCTCGAACTCGGCCGGGTCGGTGTGGATCTCACGCGCCGCCGATGTCTCAGGCCAGGTGTACTGCTCGCCGGCGGAGCCGAACTCGACCGGGGTGCCGGCTCGCCTGCGGGCGGAGGCCTGCGGTGGGTTGGACAACGGACACCTGGGCCTGGGAGGCGCGGATCTTCCGCTCAACCAGTTCGGCTACTTCCTGACCAGCCCCGCCCAGGCCTTCGTCATCGGACCCGGGGGAAGCGCTGGGAACCTGTGTTTGGGATCCCCGATCGGTCGCTTCATCGGCTTCGTCGCCAAGCCCGATGAGCTCGGCCGGATGGCGCTGCAGGTCGACGTGACCGCCTTGCCGCTGGCACCGCCCCACGCGATCCGCCCGGGAGAGACCTGGAACTTCCAGCTCTGGTATCGCGACCTGAACCCCACCGCGACGTCCAACTTCACGAACGCGGTGAGCGTGACCTTCCCACCCGACGTCCACTGAGGGGATCCTGCGGGTATCGCGGTCG
>JAQBVH010000650.1 GCA_027623615.1 Planctomycetota bacterium
GAGCCCCTGCTCGAGATGGAGCCCACCCAGGCGAACGGGGTCGGGGGCAAGGTGAGCTGGGGCGTGCGCTTCACCGTCGACTCGCTGCTTGAGCATGCGGCGATGCACCCGCAGCGGCACGCGTTGCAGCTCGAGGAGGCCCTTTCGGCGCGCTGAGCGCCAGGCGCTCCGGGGAGGCTGCGCCGCCGGTAAGCTTGGCGCCCATGAGCTCCTCCCTCGATCGTCGTCAACTCCTCACTGGCTCCGCGACCCTCGGTCTCGGCGCGTCCCTCGCCTCTGCGCAGCCTGGCCTCGCCGCGGCCCAGGGGCGCGAGGTCTATGAGCTGCGTCGCTACGTCCTCGGTGACGGTGGCGGTCGCGCGGCGCTCCTGGAGCACCTCGCCGGGGCCTTGCTGCCCGCCCTCGCCCGCGTCGGCGGCATCGGTCCGGTCGGGGTCTTCGTTGCCGCGGAGGACGTGGAGGCGGCGCCGGCGCACGACGTCCACGTGCTCCTGCCGATGAAGAGCGTGAACACGCTGCTGACCCTCGACGATGCCCTCGCAGCGGACGGGGCCTTCCGCGCCAAGACCAAGGCATGGGACGCGGGCCCCGCGGTCTACGCGCGGGTGGAGAGCCGCCTCCTGCAGGCCTTCCGCAGCATCCCGGTGGTCGAGCTACCCGCCCAGACGGCCGAGCGCGCGCCGCGCCTGTTCGAGCTGCGCACCTACGAGAGCAAGAACGCGGACGCCGCGCGCCGCAAGGTGCGCATGTTCGACGTGGGGGAGACCCAGCTCATGCGCGACGTCGAGCTGGCACCGGTCTTCTTCGGCGCGACCCGCGTCGGCCACGACGTGCCGAACCTGACCTACATGCTCTCGGCCGCCGACAAGGCTGCGCATGACGCGCACTGGAAGGCGTTCCTCACCCACCCGGACTGGGAGCGCATGAAGGGGCTGCCCGAGTTCGCGGACACGGTCTCGAAGATCACGCGCTGGTTTTTGCGGCCCGCCGACTGCTCCCAGATCTGACATGCGCGCTCTCTTGCCGCTCTTGGCTTGCGCCGCCTGCTCCTCGACCCCGCCGGTCGAGGGTCCCATCACGCCCTTCCTCGATGCGGCGCGCTGCGAGATGACGCGCGTCTACGACGGGGAGCGCTTCCCGAACGTGCGGGTCAGTACGCAGGGCACGGTGCTCGCCTTCTTCGGATCGCCGAACGTCCGTGTGCGGCGCAGCGAGGACGGCGGCGCCACCTGGGGCGCTCCGATCGAGCTCGCGGGCGGCATCCACGGTGGCGGGGCGACGGTCGATGAGACCTCCGGCGACGTGCTGGCCTTCGTCGAGGAGCAGCACCCGCCAGCGCCGCTGACCGTGCTGCGCAGCCAGGACGACGGACGCACCTGGACGCCGCAGGCGATCACACTGCACCCCGACCTCCACGGCAACGTGCCATCGATGCACATGAACGAGGGAGGCATCACGCTGCGCCACGGCGCCTACGCGGGGCGCCTCGTTCGGCCATCGCGCTGGTACGCGGCCGGCAACCGCGGCGAGGAGTGGCCGAACCACTACGCGAACGCGATCTACAGCGACGACGGCGGACACACGTGGCACACGAGCGACCCGTTCCCGGAGAACGGAACGGGCGAGGCGTGCGTCGTCGAGCTGTCCGACGGTCGCCTTGTCTACAACTCGCGCGTGCACTGGCAGGAGCGTCCCCGGAACACGCGGCGGCGCGGGGCCGTCTCCGTCGATGGCGGCGCGAGCTGGCAGGACTGGCGTGTGATCGAGGCCCTGCCTGACGGACATCAACATCGCTCCTACGGTTGCATGGGCGGTCTCGCGCGCCTGCCGATCGCGGGCCAGGACGTGCTGGTCTTCAGCAACCTGGACACTCCCGCATCGCGCCGCGAGCGGGTCACGGTCTGGGCGAGCTTCGACGGAGGGGCGACGTGGCCGGTCAAGCGCCTCGTGTTCGATGGACCCAGCGCCTACTCGTCCATGGCAGCGGGGCGACCGGGCACCCCGAGCGAGGGCTGGATCTACCTGCACTTCGAGGGCGGCCCCGGCGGTGGGGGAGCGCATATCGCACGCTTCAACTTGAGCTGGCTCCTGGAGGGCGAGGCGACGGGCGACGGCGAGGTGCCGGACCTGAACTGACCGGGCGGCGTCCCGGCCTGACCCACCGCCGTGTTTGCGCTCGGGTGCGGTAGGCAGTTCGCCCGCGATGCCTTAGTGTGCGCGGTTCGCGTCGCGTCCCGATCACTCGAGGGTCGTTGCGTTGGATGGGCCGCTCGGTCCAGCCTGCCAACGGGTGGGTTCGCACCACACGGGATTGCACAGCTACTGGGCGCAACGCGCCCTGCGGGACCGAGACATGGAACACGATCACAAGGCGTCCGAGGACGCCCCGCTCAACCCTGCCACCGACGCCCCGGCCGCCGAAGCCACGGCGACCAGCGCCGCGACCACGGATCAGCCCGTCGGCCAGGACGACTCGCCCTTCGGTGACTTCCAGATCCGGATGACGCCCAAGCCCAAGAGCGCCGAAGCAGCTCCCGTCGAAGTGGCGCAGAACGAGGCCGAAGAGCCTGCTGCGGAGGTCGAGGAGCCGGTCGCCAGGGAAGCGGGCGCCAAGCCTGTCCCGGAAGAGACCACCCCGGCAGCGCCCGAGGACACCACCCTCATCGAAGGCCTCCAGGCCACGGTCGAGCAGCAGGCGGATCGTCTCGCCCGCCATCTCGGGCGCGCCAAGGAGATGCTCTCCGAGCGGGAGCCTGAGGTCGTCGTCGCGACCCTGCTCTTGCAGCTCGAGGCGACCGCCAAGAACAAGCAACGCGAACGCCGCGAAGACCGGGGTGAGCGCGGTGGTCGTCCCGTCGCCGCTAGCGGCCGCGAGGACCGCGGGCGTCCCCATGGCGACCGCGACCGCGACAGTGGCCGACCCTACGACGATCGCCCGCGGGACGATCAGCGCAGGGCGTCCGCTCCGGACGGCTCGGTGCGCTTCTTCATCAACACCGGCCGCAACCAGGGCGCGAACCCGCGCCGCCTGCTCGCTGCGATCTGTCGCCGCGGTGACGTGCAGGGCGCGGACATCGGCTCGATCGCGATCCACCCGAACGCCAGCACCTTCGATGTGATCAAGGAGGCTGTGGAGGCCTTCGAGCGCAACGCTGCTCAACCGGACGAGCGCGACCCCGAGACCTTCATCCGGCGTGACCGCGGGCCCTCCCAGGGTGGCGCTCGT
>JAQBVH010000651.1 GCA_027623615.1 Planctomycetota bacterium
GCCTGCCGGGCCGCCGCCGCGGTGGTCGTGTTCTCGAGCGCCTATCGGGACGAGGTCCCACGCCGCTACGACCTCGATCCCGCCTCGGTGTGGATCACCCCGGTGGGCTGCGAGCACTGGACGCGCAAGCTCCCCGACCCTCCGCCACGGCCTACCCCCCCGCACCTACTCGTGCTCGGCGCCATTCGCAGGCCAAGACGCCCGCTCGCCGTGCTGGAGGCGTTCGCTTGCCTGCGCGACGGCGGCGTCGAGGCGCGGCTCACGTTCGTCGGCCACCCCGGCGACGCGGCGGAGGCCTTCCGCCCCGCCCTCGACGCCCACGCCCACCGCACGGCGATCACCTGGATCGAGCGACCGATCGAGAAGGACATGCCCGGCCTGGCCGCGGGCGCGACCCTGCTCGTGCACCTGGCGGAGGACGAGGGCAGCCCGGTCACGCCCCTCGAGCTGTTTGCGTATGGGCGCGGCGTCGTCGCCGCGGAGCTCCCGGCCTACCGGGAGGCCCTCGGCGACCTCGCCGTCCACGTCCCCCAGGACGCCTCCCCGAGGGAGCTGTCGGACGCGATCGCCGGCGCCCTGGTCGAGCCCACCGTTGCCGACGGCGAGCGCGTGGCCGTCGCCGCCGGCTACCGCTGGGACACGACTGCCCGGCGCACGCTGGAGGTCTGGCAGCACGTGTTCGAGGCGAGCAAGAACGCTCGCCGCTGAAAGCAACCGACCGTCCCGGGACATCGTTCTCAGGGCCCGAGGCCCATGCTAGAACCTCCACCCTCATCCATTTCCTCGAGTGCTTTCCATGCGAACCAAAACTCTCCTCACGGGCCTGCTGGCCGCGACCCTGCTCGTCTCCACCACATCGTTCTCCTTCTTGGGATCCCAGGACGACGAGCCCACGCCGCTGCAGCAAGCGATGGTCAAGATGCAGGGCAGCCAGAAGGCGATGCGCCAGCTGATCGCTGACCCGGCCACGAACAAGGCGGCGCTCCTGCGCGCCTGCGCGATGATCCAGGAGGGCGCGCACGCGGGCTTCTCGCTCGCGCCCAAGGCCCCCGCGGATGCCGACGAGAACCAGTGGCGCATCGGCTACCAGCGCACCATGCTCGCCGTGCTCGATGCCGCCCTCGAGTGCGAGCTCGCCGTGCACGCGGGTGACGCCGAAGGCGTCGCTGCTGCCTACAAGAAGATGGGCGAGCACAAGAAGGCCGGCCACGACACCTACCAGAAGTAGCGCGTGTCCCACGGACTCCGACTCCTCCTCGCCTTCTGCCTCCTGGCCACGAGCGACCGCGCCCTGGGTCAGGAGGCCGAGGACGTCGCGCTCCACGCCAAGGTCCTCGATGTCATGACGCGGCGCTGCAGCCCGTGTCATGCGCCGCCGTCCGATGACACGAAGGCCATGAAGAAGTGGGCCATGTCCCACGACCTCGCGGCGACGCTCGAGCTCGAGGACATGATCGAGCCCGGCGACCCGGAGGTCTCGGACGTCTACCTCTTGGTCTTCGACGGCGACATGCCGCCTCCTGACTGGGAGGGCGGCATGTGCACCGCAGACGAGCTCGAGGCCGTGCGTTCGTGGATCGAGCGCGGTGCCTGGCTCCCGCCGGCGCCCGAGGTCGTCGAAGACGAGGGCGTCACCAAGGTCGACGAGCCGACCGAGACCACAGGTCCGATCCGCAGCCCCTGGCGCTCCTGGCTCGGCAAGCTGCACCCGGCGGTCGTGCACTTCCCCATCGGGCTCTTGCTGGCGGCGGTTCTCGCCGACCTGCTGGTGGCCCGCGCCGCGGCCCGGTTCTGCCTCTGGGCGGGGGCCCTGGGTGGCGCCGGCGCCTCGGCGCTGGGCTGGATTGCCGGTGAGACCCAGCGCGCGAGCGACCTGCTCGAGCTGCACCGCTGGGTCGGCATCGCGACCTGCGTCCTGGCCTTGATCACGGCTCTGATCTACAGCCGCTGCACGCGGGATGACCAGTCACCCGGCAAGGCGCGCTGGCTGCTGTTCGGCCTGGCGCTGCTCGTGTCCGCCACCGGGCACTTCGGCGGTGAGCTCTCCTGGGGCGAGGGCTACCTCGACCCGCCCTTCGGCAAGTGACCCGGCGGATGAACCCCTTCCACCTGGCCCTGACCGTTCACGATCTGGCCGCAGCGGAGACCTTCTACGCGGGTCGGCTCGGCTGCAAGGAGGGTCGCCGCGCGGCGACCTGGATCGACTACGACCTCGACGGGCACCAGCTCTCCTTGCACCTCGACCCGGACAAGCGGGTCGAGCGCTTCCTCAACCCGGTGGATGGCAAGCAGGTCCCGCTGCCCCACTTCGGGGTCGTGCTCCCGATCGGGGAGTGGCGCGCTCTGGCGGCGCGCCTCGAGGGCCTGGGCACCGAGTTCGTGATCAGGCCCTACCTGCGCTTCGAGGGCGAGGTCGGGGAGCAGGGGACGATGTTCTTGTACGACCCCTCCGGCAACGCCCTCGAGTTCAAGGGCTTCCGAGACCCCGCGGCCGAGCTCTTCGCGAGGGAATAGCCTCCATGCCAGTTTGGCGCAATTGGGCGTCAAACTGGCAGACAAGCCCGAGGCATGCGCCCTTCTCGGGTCCTCCTGGCCTGATTCCTGCCTGGCCCGCCCTTTGTTCTTGGGAGGCTGGATGCAGTCAGCCCTCCTGGCAGAAAAGGAGAACCAGGCTGCGCCAGCCAGCACCCAGGACCCAGGCCCGTCACCCCGAACCGGTCGCGCCGACCAGTCCGGACCCCGACGGTTCGAACCCGAGGGCGGAAGCAGAGGAAGCAGGGCAGACGCCTCCTCTGAGCCTGCCAACCGGGTGGGTCCTGCCGGTCTTGGTCGTTCGATTCCACCTGCAAAGCACTTTGAAGGACCAACCATGCAACGCAAAGTCATGCTCCCCTCCCACGCTCTCGGCTCGATGGAACGCAGCTTCGGACGCCTGTTCGAGGACCTGGTCGGAGGAAACGGCCGCAACGGCGACGACCGGCCCGTCCACGCGGCGATGGACCTGGTAGAGGCTGAAGAAGCCTGGACCTTGACGGTCGATCTCCCGGGTGTGGCCGAAGCGGACGTGCAGCTGACCCTCGAGGACGGGGTGCTCGAGCTGAAGGCGGAGCGCGCCCAGGCCGAGCTGAAGGATGGCGAGCACGCGCGACATCGCGAGCGCCCGCACGGGGTCCTCGGTCGACGGCTGCGCCTCCCGGGCGAGGTCGACGGGGAGGCCATCGAAGC
>JAQBVH010000652.1 GCA_027623615.1 Planctomycetota bacterium
GCGCAAGGCCTCGGGCGCCGGCTACTACGCCATGGCCGGCATGCCCTACGAGCCGGTGGTCCAGCTCTCGACGCCGCTCACGCGCCTGGCGGTCATGGAGGGTCGCACCCTCGCGATCGCGGCCTACAACACCAAGCTCGACGACGACTTCGAGATCGCGGTCGAGGACCCCGCGGAGCGCGCCAAGATCGAGCAGGGCATGCGCGAGACCGAGGAGCGCATCGAGGGCGACATGGACCCCTACGCAGCGGCGAGCCGCATGGACACCGACGAGATCGTCGCCCCCGGCGAGCTGCGCGCTTGGCTCGAGCTGTTCGCCGAGGCCAGCTACCAGAGCTTCGGTCACCTGCGCACGAAGAACCCGCGCATCTGGTCGCTGCACGACCTCGACGCCCTGACGGAGGAGCGCGGATGAAGCTCGAGCTGCTCGCCGAACGCACCGGGGACGGGGTCACCCTCGCCTCCCCCGAGGTCGGCTACTACACCTGCGCGCCCAGCAAGGGCTGCGCTCTCATACCCGGCCAGCGCGCCGGCGTGCTGCGCAGCCTCGGCCGTGAGATCGACCTGGTCGTGCCAGCCGGCATCTGGGGCATCGTCACCCTGGACCCGCCCGAGCGGGTGCTGGCTCCGGTCGGCTACGGGGATCGGTTGCTCGTGCTCTCGCCCCTGGCCGAGGGCGCCGCCATCCTGGTCGAAGAGGACGCCGCCAGTGAGCAGGGCCTCGTGCTGCGCGCCACGAGCGCTGGCCGCTTCTATCACCGTCCGGCCCCGGACGAGCCAGCGTTCCTCGAGCCCGGTGACGCGCTCGACGAGGGCACCGTCGTGGGTCTGATCGAGGTGATGAAGACCTTCAACCATGTGACCTACGCCGCGGCGGGCGGCCTCCCCGCCCGGGCCAGGTTGGTCGCTTGGGTCGCCCGGGACGGGGCTGACGTGACCGCCGGGGAGGCGCTGGTCCAGCTCGAGGAGGCGTGAGGCCTTCGGGCTCCTCCGAATCCGTCGACCGGCCACCCGAGCCGGGTCCGACGCCCCAGAATGGGGCGCGATTTTTGTGGGATCCTGGACCCGCACGCCGACGCGGCGCGTCGTAGGGGCCGTGGCGTTCAGCCCCGGGTCCATCCCACCCGAAAGAGTCCCCGTGCGCTCCTCCCAGAGTCTCCTCCTCGTCCTCGTCCTCCTCCTCGCCGGCGGTGCCGTCGTGGGCCTCGGCCTGCTCGACGACGGCAGCGCGGGCACGGGCCCCGGCGCCGTGACCTCGTCCGGCGATGTCGCCCGGGTCACCACTCCCCGAAGCACCGACCCGGCCAGGCTCACGAGCGCCGCGAAGGGCGATCGCTTCGATGCCTCCGAGGGTCCCTCGGGCGACCTGCGGCTCAGGATCGTCGACGCAGCGGGTGCACCGACCACCGCCGCTGTCCGGCTGACCCACGCCAATGGGCAGCTGATCGAGTCCGAGGACGAGACCTTCTTTCAGGGCCTCGCGATCGGTGACTGGTCCCTGGTCGTCAAGACTCCGGGCCTGCCTGCGTTCCGGGAGGACTTCACGCTTGCCGACAAGCAGTTCCTCACGGTCGTCGCGCAACTCACTTCGTCCTTCGAGGTGAAGGGCGAGGTCGTGGACCTCCTCGGACAAGGGGTCGGCGCAATGCCCATCTGGTTCCTCAAGCGCGACCAGACCCACCCGGCCGACCAGGCCGCGACCCGCAAGGTGCCCGGCTGCGTGACCAAGACCACCGGGAGCTTTCGGATGGAGCTCGACAGGGGTGGTGAGTACCGACTGTCGGTCGGCAAACCGGGCCAGCCGATCGTCCAGTCGAAGGAGCGCGTCCTGCTCGACAGCGGCTTCGACAAGGAGGCGCGCATCGTCATCTCCGGTCAGGGCAGGCTCGAGATCGAACTCCTCTCGCCCCCAACAGCCGTGGCCGAGGGCAAGTCGAACCTGCAGGTGGCCGTCTGGACCAAGCGCGACCTCGACCGGCAGAGTACCGGTGGCCGCGGGCGAGTGCGGCAAAGCAATGGCACCGGCGGCGGCGACAAGGGCAGTGGTAGGGGCGGCGGCGACAATGCTGGCGGCGACAAGGCCGGCGGCAAGGGCCGCAACAAGGACGGCGCCGACAGCGGCGCCCCCCAGAAACGCGAGCTGCTGGGGCCTGGGCGGCCTGGCAAGGGGGAGGCTGTCGACGGCGGCGGGGTTAGCGGCGACACGGGCGCCGAAGATGCGGGCGGTGCGGACGCGGACTACGACATCAACGTGACCCAGGCGAGTCAGGACGGGGACAACACGCCGACTCCCCAGGAGAGCTCGGAGTCCCACCTCTGGCTCGAGCGCAGCCGCGAAGGGATACCGGCCGACGGCAAGGTGACCTTCGAGAGCCTGCCGGCTGACGTCGACCTCAAGGTCGTGCTCTACAAGCGTGCCGACATCTTCGAGAGCGAGCCGTTCCGAATTGCGCCGAACCGCGTCGTGCAGGTCAGCTTCCAAGCGCCGGCCAAGCGGACCAAGGAGGAGATCGCTGCCCTGCCGGCGGCTCCGCTGCCCTGCCAGGTGGGAATCGCCGCCCCGCCAGGCAAGCTCCTGCAGGTCGGGATCACCTGGAAGTAGGGACCGGGATCGGGGGCTCAGCCCTCCCGAAAGCCGAGCACGACGAGGAGGCACGGCCCGCCCGCGATCACCGAGAGGCCGAGCGCTTCGGCCCGCGCGACTGCCTCGGGGCTCTCCGCTCCGGGCTGCATCCAGACGGCGCGCACGCCGGCCGCCGCCGCGTCCTCGACCACCCGCTCCGTCACCGCGGGCGGCGTCACGATCGTGATTCCGTGGGGCACCTCCGGCAGGGAGGCCAGGTCGGGGTAGGCGGTCAGGCCCTCGATCTCGGTCTCGCGCGGGTGCACGGGGTAGACGTCGCGTCCGTCCTGGACGTAGCAGCGCAGGCACTTGTTGCCGAACTTGGAGCGGTCGGTCGAGGCGCCGACGACCGCGAAGATCGAGCCGGCGAGGAAGTCCTGGATGGTGTCGGCGTCCATGGGCCGACAGGTTACCCGTTACCCGCGAGGCGGATGAGCCTGTTGGATGACGTGTAGAATGCTCCCGTGCGCAACCTCCTCCTGATCCTGGTCCTCGTGACCGCCGGCGGTGCCGTGGCCTGGATGGGTTCGACCGGTCCTCGGACCGACGGGGTCGACGCCGTCCACACCAGCAACGGACGCGTGGAAGAAGAGGTC
>JAQBVH010000653.1 GCA_027623615.1 Planctomycetota bacterium
CGTGCCGCGGGCCGCCGTGCCGCGGGCCGCCGTGCCGCGGGCCGGGGCCAGTTCCGGATCAGAGGAACGAGAGCACTCGATCCACCTCCGACGGCGAGCCCATGACCACGCTGGTGCGTTCGTGGATCTTGGTGGGCTGGATCTCCATGGTCCGCTCGGTCCCGGAGAAGGCCTTGCCCCCGGCCTGCTCCATGACGAACGACATGGGGTTCGCCTCGTACAGCAGGCGCAGCTTGCCCTTGGGTGCCTTGTCGGACGGCGGATAGAGGAACACCCCGCCCTTCATCAGCACCCGGTGCACGTCGGCGACCATCGTGCCCACGTAGCGCTGGGAGTAGCCGTTGTGCTTGGTCCACTCGAGGTAGTTGCGATACCCCTCGGGGAAGCTCTGCAGGTAGGCCTCGTTGACAGAGTAGCTCCTGTGCCCGTCCGGGATGCGCACGTCGTCGTTGACCAGCAGGAAGGAGCCGATCGAGGGGTCGAGCACGAACATCTGCACCCCGTGCCCGGTCGTCATGACCAGCACGGTCGAGGGGCCATACAAGACGTAGCCCGCCGCGACCTGCTTGACCCCCGCCTGCAGCACCGATCCGGCCGCGTTGGGGGCGCGCCGATCGTGGTGCAGGATGCTGAAGATCGTCCCGACGCCGCCGCAGACATCCAGGTTCGAGGAACCGTCGAGCGGGTCGAACAGCACGACGTAGGGCCGCTCGCAGCCCGGCTCGGCCTCCTGCAGGATGAGCGGCTCCTCGTTCTCCTCCGAGGCCACGATCGCGACCGCGGGACGGGAACCGAGGCAGCGGATCAGGCTCTCGTTCGCGATCACGTCGAGCTTCTGCTGGGACTCCCCCTGCACGTTCTCCGCGCCAACCTCGCCGAGGACCTGCTCGATGCCCGCGCGCCGACAGCGTGCGGCGATGAACTTGGCCGACAAGCTGATCGCCGACAGGACCCAGGTGAAGTTACCCGTGGCGCCCGGGTGCCGGGCCTCCTCGTTCAGGAGATAGGACTGGATCGAGGTGAGGTTCTGCCCGCGGGTGAGCCGGGCGTCGGCTTGGAGGGTCATGACTGAGTGTGAATAGAGGAGAGCACGCGCAGTGCTCCTCGCCGGCCACGGAAATGAACAGCGCTCTGCGGGTGAACTCTGCTCGCGCCGGTCAGTCGCAGAACGTGACCTGCACACCCGCGGTGGTGTTCGAGGTCGCGGGGATGAAGTGCTGGTCGCGATACCAGAGCTGGAAGTACCAGGTGTCGCCGGCCTGGAAGACGGCGCCCTGGGGCAGGCTCGTGTTGTCGACCGCGAAGCTCATCGTTCCGGTCCCGCCCGACGTCAGCACGTCGCCCGAGAAGCGAACCTGGGGCGAGCCGAGGCACAGGTTGCCCATGCTCCCGCCGAAGTTCGGCACGAAGGCTGTGCTCTGCGCCATCAGCATGTACCCGAACACGTTGACCGGCAGCTGGGTGATGTCGAAGTACAGGTCGTTGGCGAGCACGTCCGGACTGCCGCCGCCGGCGATCAGGGCGGGGTTGCCGGTCGAGTTCGGGTTCACCGCGCAATAGTTCGTGAAGGCCCCACCGGGGGCAATCACGTCCGCGGTCACGGAGCTCGGGGTGCCCGGCGTGAACAGGCCGAGGGTGGCCTTGGCCGTGCCGGGCGCCACGTCGCAGGTGAATGCGAACGAGTACAGCGTTCCCCAGTGGATCGCGCTGGCGTTCGGGTCGGTGGCGTGGTCGTCGGTCGACCAGGTGGCCTCGCTGCCTGTCGCGTTCTGGGTCCAGGCGGCGTTCGAGTAGGGCGAACCGCTGTGGTAGTCCGGCTTGTGGAACTCGAGGTTGAAGGCGTTCACGCCGGCGCAGGCGCTGAAGGGCACGCTGAACGAGCCGACCCCACGACCGGAGTTGCCGTTCTGAACGGCGTACTGGTAGCGCCACAGCCCGCCGCCCAGGTCGATCGCGCGCGAGCCTACGAACAGCCAGCCGTGCACGCCGTTGCCGCCCTCGTCGACCACCGGCACGTCGTCGACCATCACATCGTTGGCGTTGGCCTGCCAGCCGTAGATCGCCGGGTCTCCCATCTGGGTCGTGCCGATGTTGTCGATGTCGGTGGGGTTGTCGAAGACGATCGGGCGCCAGCCGTAGTTGTTGCGCGCGTTGCCAGCGTAGTGGTCGTGCTCGGAGAGGTACTGGCCCTCGGCGAAGTAGAGCGCACCCGAATCCTGTAGCTCGCTGTCCTTGACCTGCAGCCGACCGCGGATCGTGGCGTTGCCGGTCGGACCGGTGGGGCTGCCCGCGGGCCACTGACCGCTGACCGGGTCGATCTCCCACTTGGCGCCGCCGAACTTGCCGTCGTTGAGCGTGGCCCAGTAAGTGTCGGAGCAGTCCGGGGTCAGCCAGTCGCAATCGAAGTCGGGCTGGCAGGAGCCCACGCAGCCGTTGCCGCCCTCGTCGAGCGCGCAGCTCGAATACTTCACGAAGCTGTAGCCGAGCTGCTCGAACTGCCCGTCCGAGCGCATGCGGAACAGGTTCGTGCCGATGATCGGCGCCTTCTTGATGTGGTCGAACCACTCCACGTCGACCGTGCCCACGTTGCAGGCGGTGGTGGCGATCGAGTACGCGCGGATGCCGCCGGAGATGCCCCAGTACTGATAGGACTCGAGGTCGTTGTTGATCCCGAGCTGGGACACGGAGATGTCCTGCGCGAACGCGGGAGTGGTCACGGCCAGGGCGAGCCCGGCGAGGGTGAGGCGCAGCATGAACAAGGGTGGGCCGAGGAGGGGGAGAGAACCCACCCCGAGTCTACCGCGCCGCCTCGATCGTCGCCCGCAGGCGGGCCGTCTCAGCCCGAGGATCGGGCAGGGCTTCCGCGCGCGCGCAGGCCGCGGAGGCCAGCTCGACGTTGCCCAGGGTCAGGTGCGTGAACGCCACGATACGCAGGGCCGCGGGGTTCTCGGGCGCGAGGTCGCAGCCCTCCTCGAGCAGCGCGATCGCCTCGTCGCGCTTGCCGCGTACGAGCAGCACCTCGGCTACCGCGCTGCGCACGCCGAGGTCGACCGGGTCGAGTTCGAGGGCCTTGCGGAAGGCCTCCTCCGCCGGCTCGGCGCGGCGATCGGCGATGTGGACCTCGCCGACGGAGACACACAGCTCCTTCAGGCGAACGCGGGCGCGTTGATGGTCGGGCGCCTCGTCGAGCGCCAGGCGCATGGTCGCCTCTGCCTCTT
>JAQBVH010000654.1 GCA_027623615.1 Planctomycetota bacterium
TTCGATCGCCTGGACGAGCAGCCGCGCACCAGCGCCGAGCTCGAGGCCGAGCTCGGGTTTGCGCCGCGCGGGGTGCGCTCGCTCCTGGCCGCGCTGAAGGCCATGGGTGTCGTCGACGATGCGCAAGGCCGCTGGCACCTGAGCGACGACGCGGCCGCGTTTCTCGTGCGAGGACGTGAAGGCTCCCTCTGGGGCCTGATCGACATGGAGATGGAGCACTTCCTCTCCCCTGCCGCGCTGCTCGAGGCCCTGCGCACGGGCAAGCCAAGCGTCTACGCCGGCGAGGATCCCTGGGCAGCCCATGGGGACTCTCCCGAGACCGCCTCGGCCTTCACGGCCGCAATGCACTCCGTCAGCGCCCGACCTGCTGCGGGAGTGGCCGAAGTGATCGACCTGCCCGAGGGCGCGCGTGTGCTCGACGTGGGCGGGGGCAGCGGCGCGCTCTCGATCGCGATCGCCCGGGAGCGGCCGGACGTGCGCTGCACGGTCTTCGACCTCGAGGTGGTCTGCGGCCTGGCCCGCGACTACTCGGAGCGGGCCGGAGTCGCGGGCCAGGTGGACGCCGTCGCCGGGGACATGTTCGCCGGACTGCCCGGCGGCTACGACGCGGTGCTTTGCTCCCAGATCCTCCACGACTGGGACCCGGAGAAGGGTGCGCGCCTGTGCGCGCTGGCCCACGAGGCCCTGTCCCCGGGCGGCCGCATCTGGGTCCACGAGAAGCTCGTCGACGACGACGGTCGCGGCCCGCTCGCGAACGCCCTGGTCAACCTGGACATGCTCGTCTGGACCGAAGGGCAGCAGTACTCGGAGGCTGAGCTCGAGGCGCTGCTGATCGGCGCGGGCTTCGGCGCCATCGAGCGCCGCGCGACCGCGGGCTATTGGAGCCTCATGTCGGGCACGAAGTAGCTCGCCTGCTCAACTGGGATCCACGTGCCGCGGTTCGCCCTGGCCCGCGTCCTCGAACAGGGGTGTGACCCCCAGCCTGCGCAAGGCCCCGAGGAAGGCGTCGTGCCGGATCGGTTTGAGGAGGAAGCAGTCGCAGCCGAGCACGTGGCAGACCTCCTCCTCCTTCGGATCCAGGGTGGTCGAGGTCATGATCACAGGCAGGTCGGCCAGGAGCGGGTCCTGCCGCATGGCGCCGAGCACGCCGATCCCGTCGAGGCCTGGCAGGCGCAGGTCGAGCAGCATCACATCCTCACCCGGCCGGTGCTCCTGCTTCAGGAACTCCAGCGCCGTGGAGCCGTCCTCGAGGACCACGACCTCATTCTTCACCCCGGCGCGGCGCAAGGTCCTTTGGAACAGCGCGGCGTGTCCGGGGTCATCCTCCACGACGAGCAAGCGAAAGGGACCCTTCATCGTGTTCGAGTGGGGCGACCAGTTGGTCGAGCACCCGTCTCTCCTCATGCACGAGCCTAGCACCGTAGGCACGCCGTTCGGATGGGCACGGAATGCACACCCATCCAAGCTGCGGAAACCGGCCCATTCCTGGGCCCGATTACCGGGAGCACCACGGACTTCGGGCGACCCCGAAACGCAGAGGCAATTCGAGGCTACGGGATATCCCGATCCGTGGACCGGCCGCGATCGGACCCGGGCTGCGCTCGCGCGGCGTGATCGAGAGCGCGCCGTCGAGCAGGACACCGTCGTGGCCAGCCTCGATGCCCAGGGCCTGCACGAGCTTTCCAGGTCCACTGCAGAGATCCTGGGGGCGCGCCCGCCCGCGACGCGCGGCCATCACCTCCAGACCCTCGAGGGGCTCGAGCGCGCGCACGAGCACGGCCTCGCCGCGCCCCTCGGCGCCGGTCACCACGTTGAAGCAGTGGTGCACGCCGTAGATGCGATAGACGTAGGCGTGACCCGCGGCCAGGAACATCGAGCGGTTGCGGTCGGTCGGACCCATGCGGCTGTGGGAGGCGCCGTCGCCCACGGCCAGGTAGGCCTCGGTCTCGACGATGCGTCCGGCCACGCGGCCCTCCTCGGTCGTGTGCACCAGCACGGCCCCGAGCAACCGGCGGGCGACCGCGACGGCCGAGCCCGCGTAGAGGCTCATCGCTCCTTCTTGAACAGGAGCAGGTGGGTGAAGCCGCGCATGAAGAAGTTGCCCTCGGAGGCGCCCTTGTGGAACGTCGGCTTCTCGAGCTTGCGATTGCCGCGCACGACCGCGATGTGATCGATGGGTCGGAAGTGGTTCTCGAGCAGCATCGACAGGCGCGCGGCGATCGGCGCGAAGCCCTTGCCCTTCTCGAAGCTGTCGCTGACGAAGACAGCCAGGTAGCGGCGATCCTTGAGGACCCGGTGCGCCTCCTGGAACACCTGCTGCATCGCCTTGTAGTACTCCTCCTCGAGCCCGGACAACTTGCCGATGCAGTTCGGCGAGTCCGAGTACTCGATGTGGGTCGAGTAGGGCGGGTCCATGAAGACGAAGTCGACGGTCCCGTCCTCGACGGGGAGCTTGCGGGCGTCCGCGTCCTCGATCTCCTCGCGCTGCGGGTTCACGTCGAAGCCGCGCGCCTCACGCCCCAGGCTGCGGGCCACGTCCATCGTGGTCCCGCCCCCGCAGAAGGGGTCGATGACGAGGTCCCCCTCGCGCGTGTAGCGCTCGAGCAGGTTCCAGATGATCCAAGGTGGAGTGGCGCCGGGGTAGCCCGGCGTGCCCTGGGGCTCGTCGATGGAGTACTGGGCGCTCGGGTAGTACCAGAGCGTGCTCGTCTGCTTGCGCAGGGGAGGCGGAGTCGGCCGCTGCATGGGCCGAGATTGTAGTCAGCGTTCGAGGGTCAGGTCGTCGGGAACGACCCAGCGATACTCTGCGACGCCGTTGCGCGCGCGGACCCGGAGCGCGGGACGCTCACGCGCGTCCTCGAGCTGATCGACGTCGGCGATCACGAAGTAGCGCCCGTAGCCCGACAACCCGCCCGTCCCGTGGATGGCGCGGGCCACGAGGCCCTCGTCCGCCTGGAGCAGGAAGGTCGCGTCGACCCGGGCGGTGAACTCCTTGAAGGGCTTCCAGGTGTCGACGTCCCCGATCTCGAGCAGGAGTCGAGGTTCGCTGACGTGCGTGCGGACCCACTCGGGCAGGGTCGGGTCGTCCGCCCAGTAAGCGGCAATGATCGCGTGGGTCGCGGCCACATCGAGCTCGGCGATCTCACCCCGGTCCCCCTCGTAGTGCTCCCCGAAGGAGTCGGAGAGGGGGATGCAGGAGTAGGCGTTGTAG
>JAQBVH010000655.1 GCA_027623615.1 Planctomycetota bacterium
GGGACGGGAAGTTGGGGGACGGGAAGTTGGGGGACGAAACGTCGGACACCGCGGCGGGGGCGGCGAGCGACAGGGTGAGGGTGACCAAGGCCATCCGCATTCTGGTTCTCCTCTCGAGCGTGGGGGTTCGGGCAGAGCTGAGCAGGGAGATCTGGCCGAGAAGGGGCGCCAAGGCACCCGGGAGTGATCCTACAACGCCGTACGACGGGTCGGGCCCAGGTGTTCTCACGGGAAATTGGGGTTTCGACAGACCTCGTACGCGCCCACGGGCTGGAGAGTTGGGCAGGGCTCAGAAACCCACCCGTGGCCCGCTTGGGAAAAAGTGAAGATCGGCGCCTGCCTTTCCTTGGAAAGCCTCCACCGGGAGGCGTACCCTCCAGAGCGTGGGTGTGGCCGATCCGGCGATCCCACGCACAAAACCTATGGCCAGGCGCCGCGAGAACATGCTGGAGGCCCTGCAGGCTTCCTCCGAGCGTCGTCGGTCCGCGCCGGGGGCTCCCCCGGCCGCACCGGCTCCGCCGCCTTCGTCTACGCCGCCGCGCGCCACGGCGCTCCCGCCGGCCCCGCGCCCGCCCTCCGAAGGAGGAATGACCCTTCCCCTGGGAACGGTTCCCTTCCTGTTCCTGCAGATAGGGCTGCTCGTCCTGGTCTTCTCGATCGGCTACCTGACCGGCCGGGACGGCAAGGTCTCCGCCGCCGAGACCGACGGGGCCGAAATCGAGCTCCAGAGCCGCGGAGGGGGCCCCGGCAACGTACGCCAGGGCAACGCAGGGGGTAGCCAGGCTCCCTTGACCACTCCGCGCCCCGCCGACGACGGCTCACAAGCAGTGGGCCCTCCCGCGGCCTCCGAGGCCGACCTGGCCTTCCGCGACCCCCTGAACACGTTCACCGTGGTCGTATTCACGGCCGAGAACAGTGACTTCGGAGAGCAGCGGGCCTGGGCGGTCCACGAGTACTTGAACGGGAAGGGCTACCCGGTGGTCCAGCCCCTGCTCTGGAAGGGCGAGGTCAAGATCTTCGTCGGCGCGGCCCAGTCCAAGGGCAGCCTGAAGGAGATCGAGGCCCGCATCCGCAAGGATCCAGGCCCTAACGGCGGCCGGCCCTTCTATGACGCCTACGTGGACAAGACCGAGCGCTTCCGATAGTTTGGTTGCCCGCCATACGGGACTGGCTTCCTCCTGGGGGCCCTCGTCCATATCCCTGACGGCGCACGCCGAATACGTCCGTGAGGCGGCCACCCCCGGCGCTCCCTAGCACCCGCCGCGACCCTCTCGCCCGTCATCTTTCAGCCATGTCCATCCATCCCAGCCTAAGCGGTGTCAACACCCTCGTCGGGCAGCGCAGCGTCTTCACCCGCGTCGAGCGCCTTCAAAAGCTGATGAAAGCGGGCAAGCTCTCGGAGGAGGACTCGGTCTACGGGCTCCCCAAGGTGCGGACCCACTACAAGCTCAAGAGCAAGAAGAAGGCGGACGAGAAGGCGAAGGACGACGCTGCTAAGAAAGCAGCCGAGTAGTCCTCTCCGCGCGGGCCGGACCCTCCCGCGCACCTCTCGTGTCGGCTCGACGCGACCTTCGACCCGCATGTCTTGGCACCGCACCCGCGCTCCGATCTCGGACGCGGGTGCCGCATTTTCCCAATGAGTTCCACCTCGACCCAGACCCAGGCCCCGGTGATGGAGGTGTTCGCCTCCCTCCAGGGCGAGGGCCGGTACGTGGGCCAGCCCCAGGTGTTCCTGCGCCTGCGCGGATGCCCGCTGCGCTGTCGATGGTGCGACACGCCGGGAAGCTGGCGCTTGGCCGATGCGGAACACGCCCGGGTGGCGACCGAGGGCGGTCCGGAGCGCAGGCCGACCTGGGCCACGCCGTTCCAGGCGGCCTGCTGGGTCGCCGAGTGCGAGCCGCGGGAGCCGCGGCCGGTCAGCGTGACGGGCGGGGAACCCCTCCTGTGGCCTGGCTTCCTGCTCGAGCTGCGCGACATGCTCGGTGGGCGGCGCATGCACCTCGAGACCGCGGGTGCTCACCCCGAGGCCCTGGCGCGGGTCGCCGCCGTCTGCGATCACATCAGCCTCGACCTCAAGTTGCCGGCGGACCTCGATCGTCCCGAGAGCGTGGGGGAGGGCAACCTGGAACCTGTCCCCACCGACGCGGACTCCTGGACCGCGACCCGGCGCGCCTGCCTCGCGATCGTCACCGAGCGGGACGCGGCCACCAAGATCGTGGTGGTCGACGGCCGCCGCCGCGGTGACTACGCCCCCTTGCTGGAGGACCAGGCGCGTCTGGCCCCCGACCTGCCCCTCTACCTCCAGCCCGCGACGCCCGTCGCTGGCCTCGAGGCCCCGTCCATCGACCTGTTGACCGAGCTGGCCGAGGACGCACGCGACCTCGACCTCGAGGTGCGCGTCATCCCCCAGGTTCACCGCTTCCTGCGCATTCCTTGATGCACGACCCGCTGCCCCTCCCCCGCGTCGCGATCGTCGGACGACCGAACGTTGGCAAGTCCACCCTGCTCAACCGTCTGTGCGGCAGCCGCGTGGCAATCGTGGAGCCCACCGCAGGTGTGACCCGCGACCGTGTCAGCGTCCCCGCTCGCCTGATCGGACCCGAGGGCAACCGCTGGGTCGAGGTGATCGACACCGGGGGCGTCGGGATCGTCGACCGGGACGACCTCGGACCCCACGTCGAGGAGCAGATCCTCGCAGCCATGTCCGTGGCCGAGCTGATCCTGTTCGTCGTCGACGTGCGTGACGGGGTGACGCCCCTCGACAAGGAGGTGGCCGAGCGGCTGCGGGGTTCCAAGATCCCCGTGCTGCTCGTCGTCAACAAGATGGAGGGGCGACGCCTCGAGTGGGACGTGGAGGTCTTTCACAGCCTCGGCGTGGGCATGGGCCCCTACCCGATCAGCGCTCAGAACGGAGAGGGAATCACCGACCTCGAGGAGGCGATCCTCTTCCAGCTCCCCGGCGCTCCCGCCGAGGCGCCCCAAGTCAATCCGATCATGCGCATCGCGGTGGTCGGTCGGCGCAACGCAGGCAAGTCCACCCTGATCAACCGCCTGGCCAGGGAAGAGCGCATGATCGTGTCCGAGGTGCCGGGTACGACCCGCGACTCGGTCGACGTGCTCTTCGAGCGGGACGGCAAGCGCTTCGTGGCGATCGACACCGCGGGCGTGCGCAAGAAGAAGAAGATCGAGGACGCGATCGAGTTCTTC
>JAQBVH010000656.1 GCA_027623615.1 Planctomycetota bacterium
AGGCGCAACGCCGCAGCGCGCCCGTACGGGCCGATCGATATGCCGCATAAGAGTGAATCACACCACTAGGTGCGGGTCGCGCCCCAGCGCAGCAGCCGCGCGAGCGCATCCGCGACCTCGTGGTGCTCGCGCGGCCCGAGGGCCGGGTCGGTGCGCAGTCCGATCATGCTCAGGCACAGTCGGTTCGCGATCGGGAACTCGCCGTGGTCGCCGAAGATCGGGTAGCGGTTCAGGGGCAGGTTTGACCAGAGCCGGTAGTCGATGCGCTCGCGTTCGAGGCCGCGCAAGAGCTCGTTGCGGGTCAGGCTGGCGCCCTCCTCGACCTCGATCGGGAAGGTGTAGTAGACCGGGTCCGCTTCCAGCGCGACGTCCTGCACGCGCACCCCGGGGATCTCGGCCAGGCGCTCGCGATAGATGCGGCCTGCCCGCGCCCGCGCATCGCGGATCCCGTCGAAGCGCTTCAGCTGTCCGACGCCGAGCGCGGCCTGGGCGACGCTCATGCGGTAGTTCCAGCCGACGCGCACGTAGTCGAGGCGCTCCTCCGGGCGGAAGTCCTCCAGCTCCATCGAGGGCACGCCCTCCGGTGTGCACTCGCCAAGGTTCATCGCGATGCGCGCCTGACGCGCAAGCTCCGGGTCGTCGGTCAGGATGGCGCCGCCCTCGCCGGTCGTGATCGTCTTGGGGCTGCCGAAGCTGAAGCAGCCCAGGCGCCAGGTCGCGCCGTGGGCGTGGGCGGCGTCCTCGATGACGAAGAGGTCGCGCTCCTGCGCGATCGCCATGATCGCGTCCATGTCGCAGGCGACGCCGCCCATGTGGACGGGGATGATCGCCTTGGTGCGCGGCGTGATCGCGGCGCGGATGCTGCCCGGGTCGATGTTCCAGGTGCGCGGATCGGGCTCGGCGAGGCGCACCTCGGCGCTGGTGTGGAGCGCGGCGAGGGCGGTGGCGACATAGGTCAGGGCGGGCACGATCACCTCGTCGCCTGGTCCGACGCCGACGGCCATCAGGGCGGTGTGTAGCGCGGCCGTCCCCGAGGAGCAGGCCAGCGCGTGCCGCGTGCCGAAGCGCTGCGCCAGCAGGGTCTCGAGCTCATGGACGGCTTCTCCGTCGAAGAAGGAGGTGCTCTGCCCGCGGAAGGCGCGCCGGACCTCGCCCACCTCGCGCCTCGAGATCGGGCGTGGCGCGGGCTGCGGCACACAGCGCATGGGCCAGCCGCCAGCGATGGCGGGCAGGTCGGCCTTAGCCGAGCGGTCGCGCGCGAAGGCGTACACGCGCTGGGTCGCGGCCAACGAATGGCGTAGCCACGACTCGTGGCGGTGGGCATTCAGCCAGGACTTGAGGGCCATGGCTCGTGGTGAGGGGTGGGGGACATGGGCGAGGGTCGAGGGTGCCATGTTCCCGACCCCGGGGGCACGGTTTCGTTTCGCGCCGGAGTGGCTCGAGGCCGAAGCCTAGTCCTCGCTCCCCGAGGTCGCCCGCGGCTCGTCCTCCTCAGAGGCGGCGGCAGCGACCTTGATCGCGTACCTGTTCAGCAGCGGCGACTGCGCCACCATGAAGGCGATCGTCAGGGGCATGATCCCGAAGACCTTGAAGTCGGTCCAACGGTCGTCGGAGAAGTTGCGCCAGACGATCTCGTTGAGGACGGCGAGGGCCAGGAAGAACCAGACGAAGCGCAGGGTCAGGACGCGCCAACCCTCGTCCTCGAGCTGGAAGGCCTCCTGGAAGACGGTCTTCAGGAAGAGCTTCCCGCGCAGCATGCCGATGCCGAGGATGGCGGCGAAGGTCACGTTCGTGAAGGTCGGCTTGACCTTGATGAACCCCGTCTCGCCGAGGGCCAGGGTCAGCCCGCCGAGCAGCAGCACGAACACGAGCGTGATCAGCGGCATCACCGGCAGCCGCCCCTCCATGCGCCACGAGACGAGGACCGAGATCGTCATCGCGACCATGAACACCGCGGTGGCGACGAGCAGGTCCGCCCGCCGCTGGGCGATGAAGAAGGCCACGAGGGGACCCAGCTCGATCGCGAGCTTGAGCATCGGGTTCGGCGCGGAGCGATCGGTCGACATGACCGGGAGGTTAGCGGAACCGGCTCGCGGGGTCAGGGGGGCCGTGCGGAACGGCGGCCCGCCCGGCCGTCACTCCCCCTCGGCCTGACCCACCAGCTCGAGGCCCAGGTCCATGCCCTTCTGGAGCGCCGGCACGCCGTGCACCATCCACTCGGGCGCCGGGGCGCCGCGCAGGTAGAAGTCGAAGAACTGGCTCATGCGCGTGGCGTAGTCGCGCCTGTGGCTGTACTTGCCGATGCCGTGGCCCTCGCCGTTGTAGTTGAGGAGCCAGACCGGCTTGTTCAGGCGCTTGAGGGCGACGAAGTACTCGATGCCCTGGTACCACGGCACCGCGCCGTCCTTGTCGTTGTGCAGCATGAGCACCGGCGTCTCGACCTTGTCGGCGAAGAAGATCGGAGAGTTCTCGAAGTAGCGGTTCGGGACCTCCCAGAGGCTGCCGCCGAGGCGGCTCTGGGTCTTCTCGTACTGGAACTGGCGGCTCATGCCGCTCTGCCAGCGGATACCGCCGTAGGCGCTGGTCATGTTGCTGACCGGCGCACCCGAGACGGCCGCCGCGAACAGCCGACTCTGGGTGACCATGTACGCGATCTGGTAGCCGCCCCAGGAGTGGCCCTGCAAGCCGATGGCCTCCTCGTCGATGAAGCCCTCTTCGATCAGGGACAGCACGCCGGGGATCACAGCGTCACAGCAACTCGGGCCCGGGTAGCCGACGCGGTAGGGGATGTCCGGGACGAAGACGCAGTAGCCGTTCGAGGTGTAGTAGGGGAAGCGCACCGACGAGCGGCTGGGGACCGGGCTGTTGTGTCGGTACAGGCCGTCCGAGCTGCGCTCGTAGAAGTACACGATCAGCGGGTGCCCCTGCGTCGCGTCGAAGTTGTCCGGCGTGTAGAGGATCCCCTGCAAGGGCGTGCCGTCCGCCGAGCGCCACTCGTGCAGACGCGCGTTGCCCCACAGGTACTGCGCCTGCTGCGGGTTCGCGTCGGAGAGCTGACGCGCGTCCTGGAAGTCGAGGTTCGAGACCCACACGTTCGGGTACTCGACGAAGTCCTCCCGGGTGAAGCGCAGCACGTCGCCGCCGCGGGCCTTGACCGGCGTGCCGTAGTGCTTCGCATCGACGAGCAGCTCCTCCGGCTCG
>JAQBVH010000657.1 GCA_027623615.1 Planctomycetota bacterium
TGGGTGGGGAACTCGTCGAGGAAGCGCTGGTAGGCGGCGGCAGCGAGGCGCGCGACGTCGCTGCCCGTGCCGTAGGTGCGCGCCAGGTCGTAGCGCGCGTCCCCAGCGCGGCGGCGCATCTCCGCGGCGACGTCGCCGCTGTCGAGCGCATCCTCGAGGTCCTCGGCCAGGTCCTCGAAGGTGCGCCGTGCTTGCGCGCCTTGCCCGAGGTTCAGCTCGGCGATCCCGAGTCGCCAGCGCGCCTCCCAGATGTGCTCGCCGGGAAGGAACCCGGACCGCAAGGGCTTCTGCCGCGTGGGATCGAGCTCGTCGAGGTAGATCTGGAAGCGTTGGCGCGCGGTCTCGTGGCTGCCGGTCTCGACCTGGCAGAGAGCCATGCGGAAGAGGGCCTTGTCGCGCATCGCGCGCGGTGCGTCGAGCTCGAGCACCTTGGCGTAGAGCTGGAAGGCGCGGTCAAAGTCGAGGCGGTGACCGGGCGTGGGCGCGCTCGGCCGCGTCGCGGCGTCGTCCGCGTACTCCATGTAGATAGCGGCCAGCTCACCCTGCCGCTCGGGCGAGCGCAGGTGCCGCACCGCGGCCTCGTAGATCGCCTCGGCGGCCTGGTACTCGCCGCGAGCCCTGTGGATCTCCGCCTGGCGGAAGCGCGCCTTGGCAACCCAGGGCGACTCCGCGTGCTCGTTCTCGATCGTGCGCAGGGCGGCCAGCGCCTCTTCGGTGCGTCCGGCCCGGTCATGGGCGACGCCGGCGAGCAGCAACCAGAGGTCCGTGTCCTCGGGCTTCTGGGTGCCCATCACCTCGAGCTTGGCCAGGGCATGGTCCCAGCGGCCGTGCAGCAGGTCGTCCCGGATCGGATCCGGGACGGAGGCCAGGTCACCCTCTCCGTCGTTGGCTCCAGCGAGGGCAACGGGGGTCAGGGACAGGCTCGATAGAACAACGAGAACGAGGGCGAGAACGCGCATTCGGCCACTCCAGACGGGTCAGGAAGCGTGCGGACGGTGCTCCTCCATCGACTGATCCAGCCCGTTCCTGGGTATCGCAGGTCGTGCATCGGGCGCTGGGGGAGACCCTGATGATGCCACAACGTCGGGTAGGGGCCCGGTCTTGGTGGGAACTGGCCGGAGCTGATTAGAATGAATACGGTGCCGTGGGACTACGGTGCCGCACCGGCGTCGGCGGCCCCAGCGGGGTCGCCCATTCCAGGTCTCAGCACGGCCGCAGCGTCGATGTCGGCGACCTCGCGCGGCAGAGCGCGCTCGCTCTTCGTTGGAGTACTCGCGGGGAGCGCTCGGCGCTACCTGGCGTAGGCCAGGAGCACCTCTCGGTCCGATCCACGCAGGGTCAGGCCGCCCGGACCCCGACCGATCAAGGTCACACTCTGCGCCGGCTCACCCGAGGTGAGGAACTCGCGCTGCGCGTCGCTGCCTTCCTCGAAGACCCACAGGAAGCGACTGCCGGCGAGCTCGCCGACCTGAACGAAGTAGCCGGGCTTCGCGTGGACGTAGCTGAGCATCGTGGCCTTGTCGTCACCACGGAGGGTGATCCCGTTCGGACCCGCCCCGATCAGGGTCACGCTCGTGGCGGGCTCGCCGTTCCTCAGGAACTCCTCCAGAGACTCACTACCCTCGGCGAAGACCCACAGCACGTCGCTGTCAGCGACCTTGCCGACCTGCGCGTGGAATCCGGGCTTGGCGTACATGTAGTTGAGCATCACGGCCTTGTCTTCACCGCGCAGCGTCATGCCGTCGGGGCCCTGCCCGATCAGGGTCACGCTCGTGGCGGGCTCGCCCGTTCGCTGGAACTCGGCGTGGCCCTGGCTGCCCTCGGTGAACACCCAGAGGCGACCATCCACGATCGCGGTGGCATAGCCGGGCTTCGCGTAGGCGCCTGACTCGTCCTGCGAGGTCGACGAGCCGGCCTCGACGGTCCCGGTGCTGGTCGAACCAACCGAAATCGCGGGGAGTGGAGTGTCGTTCTCCTCGCCGGGTGAGCTGCAGGCGCAGACGACTAGAGAGCAGAGGAGCAGGGTCAGGGTGTTGGATTTCATCCGTTGTGGTAGGGCTGGAGCCGGGTCTTTGGAGCCGTGATCGACTTCCGACTACGGTCACGCGCCCAGGTCAAGGACTAGTCAAGAAACGGAGAAGATGCAATCACTCTTGACCCGAGGTTGCCCTCGGCGGCGGCCCTCCGCACGCCATCGTTCCAGTCGGGTGTCGAGCAGCTTCACGAGCCCTGCCAACTGTCAACTTGTGGGTTGGAACGTCGCCCAGGTGCCCGGGCTCGATGGTCAACGAGGACGAACCCAGGCCTGGAGAAGACCTGGGGTCGCGTGCGTAGGTTGCGGCCCGGAACTTCCTACTTGATCTGCTCCAACTGCACACCACGCCGGTCCTTGCGCATCTCCTGCATCAGGTTCTGGCCGCGTTGCTGGACGTTGCTGCCGTTGAAGTCGATGACGTTCTGGTAGTAGGCGCGGTTGTCGAGCTGTTGCATGGCTTCCATCTGGCGCACGCCGCCGTGGGTTCTGGGCGAGGCCACGCCGCGGTGGAAGGCGTAGTGGTCGCCCTGGCGAGCAACCACCGTCGCGGAGCCGGAGACGCCGTCGGCCACGAACAGACCGCGCGGATCCGTCTCGCCGTTCACGAAGCGACCGCCGCCCGTTCCCACGACGCGCACGTCCACATCGCGCGGGTAGTGACCGTCACCGCGATCGAGGGCCTGCACGCGCACGCGACCGCTGACCGGGTCCTCTGCGACCTCGAGCTCGAGGTCGGTGACGAGGATCAGGCCCGAGGCGTGCAAGCCTCCCGAGCGGGCGATCACCAGGTACGCGCCCGGCTTGGTCAACGAGAGCTCGGCCTTGGCCTCGCGCTCACGCAGGTCGCGCGCGCCGGTCAGGTCGATCGTCGCCTGAAGGGTCGGTGCGATGCCGGCCAGGTTGACCGAGGTAATCTGCGAAAGGTCCTTCTCGCGCAGGTACAAGGTCATCAGGTCGACCCCGTACACCAGCAGCTCGACCTCGCCGAGGTTCTGCACGTCGAGGTCCAACGAGACCGCCTCGCCAGGCCGCGCCGTCGTGACCTCCTCGAGCACCAGCGCCCTGTGCCGGAAGCCGGTCAGGGCCTCCTTCGCGTCCGAGTAGAGGTGGTCGACGCGGTCGTAGTACTCCTCAGCCGTGTCCGCATCCTGCCGGGCGTGGGCG
>JAQBVH010000658.1 GCA_027623615.1 Planctomycetota bacterium
CAATCGGAGAATCCAGGCCCGAGGCGCTGCTGGTCCTCCGCGGCGCTCAACCCGCCGGCGGGTTCAACCTCGCCGTTGCCGATCACCCTTCGGCCCTGCGCCCTTCAAGGTCTCTTCGCCCCCCGGGGCGTCGGCCTCGCCGCGTCGCCACACCCCCCCCGAACCCTCTCTCCCCCTTGGGGTCGCGGAGCGTCGCAGGGTCGCCCGGTTTCAAGTTGGCCTACGGCCTCATCCCAGCGCCATCGCCCGAAATGGGGCTGGGTCGCAGACCGCCAGACCCGGCGCGACGGCTCGAGTCAGGAGTGCGCTGCCAGTCACCACCCTGGAACCCCAGGGGGCAGCGCATGGGCTAACGCCATTGGCTGACGACCACCCTGCGCCAGGCCCTCGCGCCGGGTCGCCACCTGGGCATCGACGTCGAGGTCTCGCGGCGGCTTACCCTGGACCAGCAGCCGCGCTGGAACCGGCTGCGCCGGGACCTGAGCGAGTCCCTACGGGCGGTCCTCCAGGAAACTCGACCGGGGTGACTCGCGCACCGTTCGGCGTGAGGACGGCCCCGCGCCGTGTAGCCTGCGCGCATGCAGGCCAGGGGAGGGGACCAGGAACTGACCGAAACAGCGCGCCAGCGCACCATGGGACTCTCGCGCTACGACGCTGCGGTCTACGCCCTCATGGTGGGACTGGGCGAGGCCTACTTCCTCGCGGACGCGGTGCGGCTGGGCGCGCGGCCGGCAGAGATCGCGCTACTGGTCGGGTTGCCGCTGGCGGTCGGCGCGGGTGGGCCGATCCTCGCCCTGCGGCTGCTCGGCCTGCTCGGGAGGCGCAAGCCGATCGTCATCTGGGCCGCCGTCGGGCAGGCGGCGATGCTCTTTCTCCTGGCGGGCTTGACGGCGGCTGGGGTCGCGACCGTGCACCTACTGATCGCACTCTCGATGGCCTACCAGGTCTGCGCCCAGGCGGCCGGGACCGCCTGGAGTTCCTGGTTCGGCGACCTGGTGCCGGCCGACGTGCGGGGCCGCTACTTCGCCTCGCGCAACCGCGGCGCCTACGCGGGGACCCTGATCGGGCTGGTCCTGGCCGGGTTGGTGCTGAGCGTGATCGAGCCCGCCCGGGCCGGCATCGCGGGCACGCGCGGTGGCGCGGGGTACGCCGTGGTCTACGCCCTGGCCGGGTCCTGCCGTTGCATCTCGGTCGGGTTGCTGGGAGCCTCGCACGAGGGCCGCTTCTCCGGCGTACCGGACCACGCGCGCGTCCTGCGCTTCCTCAAGACCGGGCGGGGCTTCGGCGCGGCCCGGCTGGTGCTGCTGATCGGGTTGTTGCACGTCGCCACCTACCTGGCCGCGCCGTTTTTCGGCCCCTACATGCTCCAGCAGCTCGAGTTCACCTACCTCGAGTACATGGCGGCGTCCGCCTGCGTGGTCTCGGCCAAGGTGTTCGCGCTGCCGGTCTGGGGACGCCAGATCGACAGCCACGGCGCGCAACGGACCCTGCTCCTCGGTGCGCTCGCCCTGGCCGTGGTACCGCTCCCCTGGCTGTACGTCCGTGGCCTGTGGCCCGTGCTGGCCTGCCAGGTGCTCTCCGGATGTGCCTGGTCCGGCTTCGAGGTCGGCCACTTCTCCCTGCTACTCGAACTCGGCTACCGCCGCATGCGCCCAACGCTCTTCGCAGCCCAGAGCGTCGTCACGGGGACGGCGCAGCTCGTCGGTGGTCTGCTCGGGAGCGCACTGCTGATCGGGTTCGCCGACCCGCGCCTGGTCTTTGGAATCAGCGGAGTCCTGCGCATCGCAGTCGCCCTGCTGCTGATCCGCCTCCTGCCTCGCCGCGCCTCGGGCGGCAGATCGAAGCGACCGGTGCTGCGCCTGGCGGGTTTCCGCGGCGGCGCGGGCATCGCCCAGCGACCCGTGGACGAACCAGCCGAGGTCGCGCCGGGCGTCTCTGTCAACGGCTTCGCGCAGCGAGAACGTCCGCTCACTCGGGCGAGAACCGGGTCGGATCAAAGCTGACGCCCGCGTTCGGCGTGGGGTAGCCTCGGCAGCCGCGAGGACCCGAGCGCGGTCCACGCCGCTGGCCCCCGACGCCGCCGCGATCGCGGCGGCCCTGACCAACGCTCGTGAGCGGCTCGACCTCGAGCTGGCGTGGGAACCCATGGGTAACATCCCGCCTACAAGACCGTCGCGTTGCTCGCCCTCTCCAGCGTGTGCATGGTCTTCGCGTGGTACGCGCACCTGCGCGACCCACGCGACCGACCGCTGTGCATCGCCGCGCTCGTGAGCTGGGGCATCGCTCTGTTCGAGTACCTGCTCCACGTGCCGCCCAACCGCAGCGGGTACGGCCCCCTGAGCCTGGCGCAGCTGAAGCTCCTCCAGGAGGTCATCACCCTCTCGGTCTTCGTCCCCTTCGCGGTCGTCTACATGCACGAGCCCCTGCGCCTCGACCTTTTCTTGGCCGGGCCGGGCCACTGCGGGGCCGTCTACTTCGTGTTCCGCGGGGTCTGAACCGACGAGCGCGCGCTCGGCCTCCACGCGAGAGGCAATCCGGGCTGGAGATCGCAAGTCGACGATCAGCTAGAATGCCGGAGCACCAGGCATCAATGGAGTACGCATGACGAGCAGGTCCAGTGTACGCATGGCCTTCACGGCCCTGCTGGTTACGACGCTCCCGGCAGCCTCCCAGGACGCGAGCTCGAAGGCGCCTCCGCTCTCCCCCACCGAGTCCATCGCGACCATGCAGATTCAGGCGGGCTATCAGCTCGTCCCCGTGCTGACCGAGCCGGTCATCCACGAGCCAGCAGGGATCGCCTGGGATGGCAACGGTCGCATGTACGTCATCGAGATGAGGACGTACATGCAGGACATCGACGGCAAGAACCAGCTCGATCCTGTCAGCCGCGTGTCACGCCACGAGGACACCAATGGCGACGGGGTCTACGACCGGCACACCGTCTTCGCCGACGACCTGGCCCTACCACGCATGGTCCTGCCGCTGTTGGATCGGGTCATCATCCGCGAGACGAACACCCTCGACCTCAAGAGCTACGAGGACACGGACGGCGACGGGGTGGCCGACAGGATCGAGCTGTGGCACGCGGGTGGACCCCGCGGCGGCAACCTCGAGCATCAGCCGAGCGGACTGATCTGGAACATCGACAACTGGATCTACACCACCTACTCGCGGCACCGGTACCGTTATCGGGATGGC
>JAQBVH010000659.1 GCA_027623615.1 Planctomycetota bacterium
CCCTGCGTGTCTCGGCCCTGGAGAAGGGCCTCGCCAAGTACGCGGCCGATCACCACAAGCCGATCGTGCTGGCCGCCAACAAGTGGGACCTGGTCGACGATGGGCGCAGCCCCGAGGACTTCCGCCACTACCTCGACGCCCACCTGCCCGGACTCGCCCATGCGCCGATCGCATTCCTGTCCGCCAAGGATGGCAAGAACGTCGAGGAGACCCTCTCCCTGGCCCGCGACCTGTACGCGCAGGCCAACCAGCGCGTCGACACCGGCGCGCTCAACCGGGTCATCGAGAAGGCACTCCAGGCCCGATCCCCCGGCAAGAAGGGGTACCGCGTCAGGGTCAAGTACGCTACCCAGGCCGAGGTCGCGCCCCCGACGTTCGTGCTCTTCGTCAACGACAAGCGCCTGATCGGGAAGGATTACCTACGCTACCTGACGAACAGGCTGCGGGAGGAATTGCCCTTCCCGGAGGTCCCGCTGCGCATCGTTCTGCGGGACAAGAACACCGAGGCGGAACACGACAGCACCCGATGACCCGATCCCTGCACGCCCTGCTGCTGCGAACTCCCCTGCGCGCGGCCCCGTTGCTCTCGAGCCTGCTCCTCTTGGGACTGGGGGCCTGCAAGACGACCTATCCCGAGGCGTGGCTCGACACGCAGGTCCCGAGCAACTCGGAGACAACCGTCTACGAGGCCCTGCACCTGTCCCTCGAACGCGCGGGCTACCCGATCGGAATCGGGGTCAACAAGGCCGCGCGCACGATCGAGACGGGCTGGTACACGAGCCTGGCGCCCCTGAAGAGCAAGGGCTTTCGAACCCGGGCGCACCTGTCGTACGAGCCCATCGAGGACGGCCGGTACATGATCAAGGTTCGCGTCGAGCGCCAGACCAATGAGAGCCTGCGGCCCCTCGATCCTCGCTACGTCAAGTGGGATGCGGCCCCGGACAGCCAGTCCGAGTCCCGCCGAATCCTGCAATTCGTGCGCAGCTACCTCTCCCGCGAGGAGATCGAGATCGGGCCGAAGCCGGCCCGCCGTTTCGACTGAATCAAGCTCGCGAGGGGCCGTCGCGTTCAGGTAGGGTCGGGTCACTGGGCAAGCGCCCTTCCTTCGGGAGCCGGCGCTCGGAAACCCCTCACCTGCTTCGCCCATGACCTCCTCCGAGACGCCTAGCGTCGGTCCCTACGCCCTCCAAGCTCAGGTGCTGGAACGGATGGTCCACGGGCATCCGCTCCAGGAGGTGCTCGACGATCTGTGTCGGATGGTCGGCGAGATGGTGAGCGAGTCGGCCTGCTCGGTCATGCTGGCAGATGAGAAGACGGGGGAACTCTCGTTCCGCTCCGCGCCCAGCCTCCCCGAGCAGGCTCGGCGTGACTTCTCCGGCTTGACCCCCGGACGCTTCGCAGCATCTTGTGGAACCGCCTACTACACGAAGCAGCCGGCCATCGTTGCGGACACCCAGGTCGACCCGCGCTGGGCCGAGTACAGGGAGATCGCGGCCCAGTACGGCATCCGCGGATGCTGGTCGATCCCGCTCCTGCGCGAGGACGACGTGCTGGGCACCTTCGCGATTTCCCGCCAGGTCCCTGGCAACCCGACCCCCGAGCAGCTGCGCTTGCTCGACACCGCCGCCAACCTGGCCGGCTTGGCCCTCGGCCGCGCGCTCGACGAGCGCCGCCTGGCGGACCAGAAGGAGCTGCTTCAGATCCTGATCGAGAGCGCCGGCGACCCGCTCTTCGCCAAGGACCTCGAGGGTCGCTACCTGTTGGCGAACCGAGCGGAAGCGCGGGATCTCGGCGACAACCTCGGAGCCCTGATCGGGCGCACGGACCGGGAGATCTACGGCGAGGACCTCGCCTACCAGCTGCGCGCGCAGGACCTCGAGGTGATCGAGAAGGGTGAGACCTGCGACTACCGGGTCGTGTTTCCGCAAACCCGAGGCGCGCGCACCTACCTCATCCGCAAGTCACCCTTGCGGCACGCGTCGGGCGAAATCTGCGGTGTGGTCGGCATTGCCCGCGACGTCAGCGAGATCGAGCGCGCCGAGCAGATCATTCAGAACGCTCACCGGGCGGAGAGCTTGGGCGTGCTCGCCGGCGGCGTGGCGCACGACTTCAACAACCTGCTGACGGGCATTCTCGGGCACGCGTCCCTGGCCCTCGAGGACACGTCCCCCGACTCGTCCCTGCGGCCGCTCCTCGTCGAGATCGAGCATGGCGCCCAGCGCGCCGCCGAGCTGACCGATCAGATGCTGGCCTACGCGGGGCGTTCTCAAGTTCACAAGCAGCCGGTCGATCTCGAGCTGCTGGTCGAGGACGTCCTGGCCCTCCTGGCCAGCTCCCTCTGCCGCCACACACGCATCGCGGTCCTGCGGGACGACTCCCCCAAGACCGTCCATGCCGACGCCACCCAATTGCGCCAGGTCGTCCTCAACCTGGTGACCAATGCTTCGGAGGCCCTGGACGGGGGCCCCGGCTCGGTCACCCTGCGGCTCGCCACCCGAGGAAGCTTCGTCGAGCTCGAGGTGCAGGACGAGGGCGTGGGCATGGACGAGGACACGCGCGCACGGATCTTCGAGCCCTTCTTCACGACCAAGCCGCGCGGCCGCGGACTCGGCCTCTCGGCGGCCCAGGGGATCTGCAGTCGTCACGGCGGGCAGATCGAATGCGCGAGCACCCTGGGGCTGGGGACGACCTTCCGCGTGTGCCTACCCCGCCACGACGGACCGGCCCTCGCGCGCGCCGAGCCGAGCTCACGTGCACCTGCCGCTGCCGCTGCCGGGACCGGACCGGTCCTGTTGGCGGACGACCAGGTCGAGGTGCGCCAGTTCGCGCGCCGGGTGCTCGAGCAGCACGGCCTGCGGGTGCTCGAGGCTGAAGACGGAGACCAGGCCCTGGCCCTCGCCCGGGGGCACGCGAGCGAGCTGGATCTGCTCGTGCTCGACGTGCGCATGCCTGGGCAAGGGGGAGACGAGGTCCTGGCAGCCCTCCTCGCGGAGGGGGTCGACTTACCAACGCTCCTCTCGAGCGGCTACGGCGAGACGGAGGTGGCGGACTCGATCCGCGACCGGGTGGGGTTCCTCAAGAAACCCTACCTGCCCGGACAGCTGATCGAGGCCATCAACACGTTGATTGCTCGGCCGAAGGAGCTCGCGCCGCGGGTGCGAGTTCCAGGCGCCCTAGGCGTCAGCCGTGG